>CBDVAV010000394.1:0-5126 GCA_965372055.1 uncultured bacterium
AATAATCGTTGTTAATTTTTTCATTTTATCCCGTATTTATTTTAGTTATTTTCTTCAGAGGTTTTTATTTCCTTTTTTTTAATTTTCGTTTCAGCCTCTGTAAAAATTTTAAGTTTCCCAGCCTGGTTTCTTCCCCTGTTCATTTGTTGGGCGATCAACATCAGGGCTTTTTTAGTTTCTTCGTAAGCTTCTTTTGGATCTTCAAAAGTACCCAGCAATTCCGGGCGTTTTTCTGGATCCAGGCTTTGCCTGTAAAAATATGAAGCTGTGATTACTATTAATACAGTTGCCGCAACCTTCAGGTAGTTAAATACTAACTTCCTTAATTTCGGTCTATGGGCATCTTTTATTTCCTTGATTTTTTCAATTATGGATTTGTCAAAAGATCCACCTAGTTTTTCTATTTTTTTTTCAGACTCGTAATACCTGAAAAGTGAGGCAACTTCCAACATGTCTTCACCTACCTCGTGATTGTTAAAATAATCCCGAAGTTCTTTTTCTTCTTCCAGGGTTGATACGCAGGACCAATACCTGTTCAGAAGTATTTCCAGTCTTTTAGAGTCCATAAGCGTTTATGTTTAGGAGGTTTTCTTTTACTGATTTTCTGGCCCTGAACAAGTTTACTTTTACCTGGTTGATATCCAAATTCAAGATTTTGGTGATTTCCTTGTAACTAAATCCCTCAATATCCCGAAGCTGGATAATCTGCTTCTGTTTTTCAGGCAATGATGCAATAAACATATCAATACTGGCCATGGTATCTTTCAATTCAACCGATTTCTCTGGCGTTATAGCCTTTTCCCTGATATCAAAACCTTCGGCAATGCCCGTGGTTCTGTAATCCTTTGATTTGAGCCTGTCAAGTGAGAGGTTTCTGGTTATCCGCATACACCATGCTTCCATGTTTTGATAGGTATGCATTTCATCCCTCTTGTTCCAAACCTTTATCATTACCTCCTGCACTATGTCTTTTGCTTCTTCCTCACTTCCAAGCATTTTATAAGCAAACCGGAACAGCTTATTCTTTGTAGGCAGCACCCGTGCTTTAAAAGCTTCAAGACTCATATCAAAAAGGAGACGAATAGGTCAGTCTAAATGTTACGGAATTTAACAAGTTAATTTGTAAAAAGTAAGAAAGTGTTGCCAAAACGCATCTTGTTAAATTTGTCGATGATATTAAAGGGTTATTGGATCAAGTCCGATAATTTAGGTTTATTCGCTTTTTTGCCCATATTTTACCTGGATAACCTTTACATCTTTTTTCCCAATATAGGTCACAAAAAATATGTTATCGTAAGTGTTGTGATCCAGGTCTGGATATCTTTCCTCACCAATTAATTGATTTACCAATGCCGGGGTAGTATTGGAATGCCCAGAAATCACTATTGTTTCCCCCTTGTGCTTTTCAAGGATTTCATCAATAAACGTTTTGGAAAATGGGTCGTAGATGATTATTTCCAAATTCCTTATAAAGGCAATTGTGTTTGCAGTTGTTGTAGTCCTTTTTAAATCTGTGGAATAAACTGCTTGTATTTCAATTTTACTCAGAACCCGAAAAAGTTCGCTAGCCCTTTCCTTACCAACTTCACTTAGGGCTGGGTTTTTAGTGCCATCTTGTTCGGCTTCCGCATGGCGGAACAAAATTATAGTTGTTATTGGATTGTCTTGTGCATCGACCAAAGCCAGGGAGCATGTTAATAATAAGATTGCGATAATAAATCTTGCCATGTTTTTAAATTTTAATTTGATTGAGGTTTTAACCAGGCATCCCTGGTTGCAATTTGTTCTGGAGTTGGATTTTCCAAGAATTTCAATTGATGTAACCTTGTTAGCTCCACTTTAGTTGTCTTAGCCCTAAGTTGTATTTCCTGGTTATTATCATCCTCATCTTTTCGAATCACAGTGACGGTAAATTCTTCATCTTCAACTAAATTGCCCCGAACATCATTGATAAATTGTTGGATTGATCCAGGTTGGGTGGGAATTTCTTCACTGGCCATTTTTATCAGTACATCTCCATTCTGGTATCCCAGTGCTTTGCCAAACTCATTAAGATTTGATGTGTTGTTAACAAATATCCTGTTTATTTCTGGATTAAAACCAATACCAAAACTCCCTAAGGTGAAATCAGTATAACTTTCTTCAGGAAGATAATTCACACCAACAAGGTCAAATGTTTCCTGATATGGTAAGGGGATACTTCCAGATACATAATCTGTCAGGAATTCCCCTATTTCCGGGTAGGTCAGGCTTTCAATCACCCCAAACAGTTCATCGTCTTTAAATGCCGTGTTCTTCCCAAACTTTTTAGATAAATCATCCATCATATTTTGAACGCCATATTTGCTATCCGATAAATGTCTCAATTTGATATCTAGGCACATCCCGATCAACGCACCTTTTTGATAAACATTGGAGTATTGATCAGGGTATTTTGTTAAAGTATATTTACTGAGATCAGTAAACGGGAGGGTGTCGTTGAACTGGTTGGTGGCATTTACCATCTTTTGTCTGATCATCTCCAGGTATTGTTCTTGATCAATTATATTGTATTTAACCTGTACATTGCCGGCAAAATATTCTGTCATTCCTTCATACATCCAAAGATGCTCAGACATTTTCGGATCATTGTAATCGAAATAATGGATCTCTTCTGAATGGATATTCAGGGGGGTGACAATATGAAAAAACTCGTGTGCGGCTACATCCCTTAAAGTTTGTTTTAAGTTTTCCTGTGGGACCTCTGGCAAATAATAAAATGAAGAATAGGAGTGTTCCAACGCTCCTTGAATGGCAGCAATTTTTGAAAGCTCTTCCATATAAAATATAAAAGCATATTTGTCAACTGGCAATTTTCCTCCTAGGAATTCCATTTGTGCCATCAGTATTTCACGGATATTCTCAGCTACATAACTGCTTTGGACCGTACCGTTTGGTGAGTATACAGAGATCAATACTTCGGTACCACCAACATTGATTATCGAGGTATCTGGTGCATTGTACATCAGAGGGGAATCCATAAGCTCATTATAGTTGGTCACCTTATAGTAATCTACCTGTTTCCCTTCTTCAACGATTGTCAATCCTTCCGCTTTTATCAATGCTTCAAGTTGTTGATCGGTTTCGGCGATAAGACCTGTTGCCCCATAAAAGTATTCTGGTCTGATAACCCTAATATCAAACTCCAATTGCTTCATGCCATCGAAATAACCAAAAAACCCAGGTGTACTTATCACGAAATTCTTATCATTCTCAATGTTTGATCCTGCCATTGGATAGACCTGGTTGTCTCCCATGTCAAAATCATAGGTATCATCGATTAGATAAGTAAGCTTCCGCATTTTGTTGGCTTTCTCAATGGCCCAGGTGTTATCATCAATTCTGTTCACAGATAATTCTCTCCCTTTTTTATCAAAGGCCTTTAATCCAGAAACAAACCGGCCATAATCAGCAATTTTATAGGTGCCAGGAATAATTTTTGGGAAATAAAATGTTGTCGTAGGTGATTTAATTATTGGTGTTTTAAGCTCCACTAATAACTTATCATCTTCAACCCTGGTGAGGTCTACTGTGTATTGATACTTAATTGGATCTGAGTTTGAATACCCACTTATTGAATATATGATCAAGAGGGATGCTATAAGTAAATTTCTTTTCATTTTGTTATTTTGAGTTTACTTTTTAACCGTAAAATTATCATAAAACTACTTTATTTTTTTTCACTTTTACTTCGGATGTATTCAGGGATGTCACATTCATCATGACTTGTATCCACCAGTAGAAATATTTTCCACCCGTTTTTACTTTTGAAAAGCTGGAAAGATTCCGCCCCACAATGATGAAACTGGCCATCCAAATAAAACGCATATTTTGTCCACACGGAGGCCAGGTTTCCATCAATATTCATTTTATAGTCCCAAATGGATTCATCATGCAGCTTATCTAAGCCACTGCCAACATATTTAATAAAACCATCAATTGATCCACCACCGAGGTTAGGCTCACCGTCTTTCTCCCCCACGCGCATAAGTGAGGCATTTTCAGTAAATACAGCCCGCATCCTGCTACTGTCAGCAGCGCGGTAGCCATCGAACAGCTCCATAATTGTAGCCATTACATCTTTTTGTTCCAAAGACAGTGTGGGATCAACAGGATCAATCGATGAGTTTTCTTGTGCCTTTAGGGTGAAACAAATTAGGGACAGGGCTAATACTGAAATAAATTTGACAATCATATTCACAAATGGTTACGTTGCCAAAATTAATAGGTTTGTTATAAAGACCTTAGGATCAATTTTTAAGCGGTCTTAAATATGGGTTTAAAGGAGTGACTTGGAATAATGCTTCGAAATAAACGAAATTTGGGCCAAATGATGGTCGTCATGTTCGGCCACGAAGAATGCCAAATCGATAATGCGCATTGGGGTATTCAACCTTGGATGTAAAGAGTATTTATCCAGGTCTGAACTATTTAACACCGTTAACTTACCCATATGTTGGCCTCTCAATTCCCTGAATTCGTCCAATAATTCCTTCATTGATCTTTGGTTATGATTGGCTTGGTGAGTTTTCTGGTTAGTCAGGTCTGCTTCTGTTAATATTTTCCTTTCTTGCACAAAATCTTCGATTCGTGCCATCCATAAAAGCTCAAGATCAGATAGATGCCCAATGTTCTCTTTAATGCTCCACTTATCTTCTAGCTTCAGATCATAATAACTAGCATCGATACTTTGTGTCTTTTCCTCAATCCTGGCAGGAGTTCCTGATAATCGCTCCAGAATATTGGGAAGCGTTTCCGGATCCAATGCTTGGTTAAACTCCCGTTGAAACCATTCTTTTCTATTCATGAATTACAATTTATAGTTAACAACTTACAATTAATAATATGGCAATCCTTTTTTGGCTTTTACCATCTGAAAATTATCATCTAATCTAATTGGTTAATAAGTTTGGAGATGATGAAAAACCAACAAAACAATAGCCAAAACCGCGAAAATCTTATGGAACAGTTGATTATTAGTAAGTATTGCTGGTATACAAAACAAAATCCCCGCGAACCTGTACAGGTTTTGTTCTGGATAGATGTCTATTTCATTATAAAAGTAAGAATTGACAATATTGATTAAA
>CBDVAV010000395.1:0-5114 GCA_965372055.1 uncultured bacterium
CCCGCCCCATTCGATAAAAAGAGGCCCCGCAATATTTGTCTTATAGGTAGTATTGAGTGCTAAATACCAGGATCCCCACGGTCTTACTGCATAAGGGGCATTGTTTTCATCTGGGAAATTCCCGTTTTCAAGGTAGTTGTTGGTGCCAATTTCGATGTTGAAGTTTTGCCTGGTTCTTGGCCATACCCTTCTCCTCCTTATCCGTCCGTCATCATCATCGTCATCATCCCGGATTCTGTCCCTGTCAAATTCATCTTCATCTTCATCTCCATCTCCATCTCCATCTTCATCGATTTCAACCACAGGATCGATAATGACAATGGTGGTATCTTTTAGATATTTTGTCCCTGTCTCATCTTCAATTTTAAGCACAGAATTGTTTTCTTCTGCGCTTTCTAATTTCAGACTTAAGTCTTTCAGGATGGCATTGATATCATATTGCTGGATTTTATCCAGATCATCCCTGTTGTCGATCACAAATATGATCCTGCTGTTGTTTCCGAATTCTATGACCACTGTATCTGGCGGATTATCAGTATATTTTTTACCAAATACTGATAATGTAATCAACAAGCATACTCCTAATATTTTGCCCTTCTTTTTCATTTTTAATCGTTGTTATTATCTTGAATTTTGTTCTTTTTCTTTTTGTTAAATGCCAGCAATTCATTTTTAATCCCTCTTAGATTGGGTAGTTTTTCTTCGCCGTTTTTAACATTTTTAGCAAATTCCCATGCTTTCTTGAGTTTTGATTGTTTTGGTGCCTCCTTGTCAAGTATTACAGGATTGATGTCACCTATCACGTAAGTAATTGTAACTGATTGCCTTTCTTGGTCAATGTCATCATTAGCTGACAACAATGTTGTCAATTGGTCAATGTCAATTACCGGGATCTCTACTTTTCTAATCAGTATTTCAGAATAATAAAGATTCCGGTTCATCGCCAATTCAATCCCTTTTCCTTTTATTTGTTTGGTGGCAACATCACTTTGTTCAATTAGTACCTTAGTATTTGTATTGTTGTATAGGTTTTGATCTTTTTCAGTTTTATCAGGTATTAATTCTTCTACAGTGATATTTTCTTTCTCAGCTAATTTGTTTGATGTTACTTTTGGTTCTTGTGATGAATTATTGGTTTCATTTTGAGCTGTTAGGTTATTGCTGCCTGCTTCATTCCCAGCGGTAAAGATCAAGATGTAGGTAACCAAGGCTACTAATGATAAACCTGCTGCTATTCTAAGATAGAGCCATTTTTTGTTATTTTTTTTACCCTCAAGATTGCCCTGAAGCTTCGCCCATACATCCTTGGATGGTGTTGGCCTGTAATCTTCCAGCTTGTTGCGGAATAGATCGTCAATTTGATGCTTATTCATTGCTCACTGTTTTTTCGTTGTAATACATTTCACTTTCAACCAAATATTTCTGTAATAGTTTCCTTGCCCTGCTTAACTGTGACTTGGAGGTATTTACATTGATCTCAAGTTTTTTGGCAATTTCTTTATGCGTATACCCTTCTATGGCATAAAGGTTAAAAACCGTTCTATATCCTTCAGGTAACCGCTTTACCATATTCAGCAGATCTTCAACCTCCAGTTCATTCTCCAGCTTTTGAAATTCCGGCTCTCTGTCGACTTTTTCTATGTCTACCTCTAGATACATATTGCGATTTTTCCTTAAAAAAGTCAGTGCTTCATTAATAGTTACCCTCCTGATCCACCCTTCGAAGCTTCCCTGGCCTTTATATTGGCCTAGGCGATCGAAAATTTTCATAAACGCAGTAACCAAAACATCCTCAGCCTCACCGTGGTCTTTCACGTACCGTAAACAAACCCCAAACATCTTTGATGAGTACTTTTCATAAAGCTGTTTCTGAGCGGTTGCATTACGATTAAGACAACCTTTTATCAGTTCTTCTTCTGTCACTGACTTATTGATAACTAGTTTCATTTTCCAAGCACTCAACTTTAAGATGCATCGATTAGGTCAGTGGTTGCATGCACATCACAAAAGTTGGGGTCGGTCATGTAAAATTAAGTAGTTAAGGGTTATTTTACCTTGGACAGGTATAAAAAGAAAAGGAGCACTAATGCACTCCCATTTCTGATTTATTTGAGTTATTGACCTATTAATCTATTAATTTCTTCTTCTTCTGGCACCGCCACGATACTTGATTTCACTGGCCAGTTTGGTGATCATGTCAATTGATTCGGTAGCATAGACTTCAGCAATAGAAGCAGCAGTGGCATCTACTGTTGCATCCTGAACTCTATAGCTATATGCTTTAAGCTGAGACGCAGCATTAATATCTGCACGTAGTTCATTTCCTCTTCCCGTTAATTTAAGCTTGGAAGCTCCGTTAAGATCGATATCCAATTCGTCCATGTCAATATCCATTTCAGATTCACAGCCACCATTTATTCGGATTCTCAAGTAGTCGCCCTCAAATCCGGTAACGCTTGATTTAGAGCCACCAATAAGATTGATATAATCCAGCTCTGGCAAAGCAATATATACTTTTATGTCCCTTTTGAAATTTTTTAAACTAAGGATTTTGTTTTCATAACTGATGATCAATCTTTTGCCTTCCTGATCTACGTTTATATCTTTCAGGTTTCGTTGGCGTCCATTAAGGATAACTTTAAACTCATCATGTTCCATCACATTTATATCAAACGGGCCTTCAATTTGGATATCTGTAAAATCAACGTACTCAAATTCTTCGGAGTATCCTCGAATGTCAAATAGTTCTGAATATTTTTCTTTTATATTTCTCGACCTGTCAATGCTTGTCAGATTGTCACAAGTAACACATTCCAAACCAGAGGTAGTGAAAATCCATTCATTGTCCTCCAGGTCTGACAAATTATAACCGTTGCTATAAAGAGTGTTCCTGTTAAGGATGTATCTCAAATCCTTGTCCATTATAAATTTATGATTATATGGAATATATAATGTCATATTAAGTCGTTGCGCCCTGAAACGGGCATTATCTTTAAACTGGATATTAGAATCAAACAAAAATACTGAGTCTTCCAGGCTAACATTGTAAGTGATCATTTGGGCATTTTCCATGGCCTGTTGCCTTGTCCGCCCGTGAGATTCAAATTCTTTAACTAGTTTTAAACGAAAATCATCATGCCCTCTTAACCTTAGACGGGTAACTTCATAATTTTCCATACCGATTTCATTCAATTTAAGTATTGCTATTTTGCCCTCTAAGTCATAATAAGACTCCTCTGAAAACGTGCCTTCCCTTTTGAACTCATTTACTATTGTTGGGACAGTAAAACTAAATACAATCAGACTGAGCATCCATATTGCAAATAGCGACCACCCAATGGTGGGGTTAACCAGCCTTTTTTTTGATATTACTGTAATACCTAAAAGAATAATCATTAAAGCCGGGACTCCAACCGCTATTAAAGAAGCAACAACAGCATAAACAGGAAAACTGCCTTTCATAATTTCGATAGGAATAATGTCAAATTCCACAAAATCCCCCCCAGCAATCAATCCCAAAACAACTCCTGTTAAAATAATCAATGCTATTAAAATGGATACTCCGGTGATTGACAATACTGCTCCAACCAGGATCCTCACCAATTCTACAATAAACATTAAAGCTGGGCCCAGTGCTTTCCCAAGCGTGGTAAAGATCAAAGCAATTAACCTAAAAGGGAAAAGAAGGATTTTTACAAAAACACTTTCTTCACCGTCTTTATCTACATTTAAACTGTTTTTTATACTTGACTCGATATTGGAGAGAGTGACTGACTCCCCTTTCATTTGTACTTTGTCAGTGATAGTAGTGGCTTCAGGCAGTATTATCCAGAGGATTAAATAGGCAATTAATCCAGCACCACCTAATAATATGGAAAGTACGAGCAACACCCTGATCACAACCACGTCGGTACCAAAATAGGCCGCTGCTCCACTGGCTACACCTCCCAAAACGCGGTCATCAGGATTCCTGTACATCTTCTTCATTTTCTTATCCTCTTTTAAGGTATCTGATTCAGGTACTGCAATCCACATCACGATATAAGCCAAGATCAGTAATCCACCAATGGAAAAAGTCAGGAACACATCAAAGATCACCACGATGAAAATTAATCTTATCCACAATGGATCAATGGAAAAGTAATGTGCTATACCTGCCGCTACTCCTCCAAGTAACCTTCTTTTCGCATCCCTGTATAATTTTTTTGGCTTTTCCCTTTTGGGTTCTTCCTTGTCTTCTTGGTCTTCTTTTTTCTCCTTTTTACCCTCTACTTCAGGTTCTGCAAATGTTGATGATTCTTGTTCTTCAATGGCCTGAAAATCCTGGATGCTCCCCATGGTGGACACCAGGTTTTCAACGTCCTTGTTAGTAATGACTTGCTTGCTTTCGTTTAACTTGGAAAGGAAAATTTCCGCAATGCGGCTTTCAATATCTGCTATAATTTCTGTACTGTCTTCAAATGTAGAAAAGTACTTCTGTATTGACTCCAGGTACTCTTTTAATCGATCATATCCATCCTCCTCGATGTGGAATATGATCCCGCCAATATTGATACTTATATTTTTTTTCATGATTTTTTCGCTTTTGATCTTTTGGTTGACGCTTTAGGGCCAGTTGATAAATTTTTCTTTGACGTGATTAACCGCGTAGACCTTGATAAATCTTTCCAGGTCTCACTCAATTTACTTAAAAAATTTGAGCCCTCACTTGTAAGTTTGTAATATTTTCTTGGTGGGCCAGAAGTAGACTCTACCCATTTATATTCTACAAGACCTGCCTTCCTCAAGCGGGTGAGCAATGGATATAATGTGCCTTCCACAACGATTATTTTGACAAAAGTCAACTCTTCCAGCATATCGGAGGCGTAAACCTCACCACGGGAAATTACTTGAAGTACGCAAAACTCCAGTATTCCTTTTCGCATCTGTATCTGAGTATTTTCCAAATTCATTTTGTGTTAACTGAACATGTTTGGTAGTGTATACGGGAAAGTACTATGCATAGCCAAGTACTAAGTAAAAAAGATTACCGGTAAAATAAAATACTTTATATAGTATAATTAAAAATCAAATACATAATATATATGTATTATTTTTACAGTTCTTTAGTTACT
>CBDVAV010000396.1:0-5099 GCA_965372055.1 uncultured bacterium
CACTCACACTTTTACTTCCTTCCGGTCATCCTCTTCACAAACCTTTTTTCAAACTCCCAGAAGAATCTCAACTGTCCGAAAATAAGTCCGTAGAATAACAGAATTAAGTTATAGATAGGCAAGATAAAAATATAGTAAAGCACGGTGAATATAGTGCTTTCTTTGAACGAAGGGTCTATTAAATCAAGCAGGGGATTTTTCAAAAACATTACCGTAAACCCTGTACAGGCAAATACAAACAGCACCATAAAAACCTGCCAGCCATTTTTTAGGTTCCATCTTTGTTTTAGCTTATCTATCCAACCCATTTCTAATTATACAAATATTCCAGGTTTTTATCTTTGATTTTTTTATCCTCCAAAGTCAGGAATTGTTCCCAAAACTGGTCATTGGGCAATCCACCCTGGAAGAACAGTGGCTCTTTCTTAACAGGATGTGCAAACTTTAGATACCTGGCATGAAGGTTTATACATCCGTTTTGGTTTGGTCTGGGATAGCCATACTTAACGTCACCACGAATGGGACAGCCCATGGTAGCCAGTTGAACCCTGATTTGATGTGGCCTTCCTGTCAAAGGATAAACTTCCAGGAGAAAATGATCATTCAATTTACCAAGTAGACGGTATCTTAATTCAGCTTTTTGTGCCTCTTTATTATCCCTTTTGCCGGTAGTGACTAAATTTTTGTTATGATCCTTGATCAGGTAATCAACCAAGTGACCATTTTTATTTGGAGGTTTTTGCTTAACTACTGCCCAATATACTTTCTGCACTTCCCTCTTGCTGAATATCCTGTTCATTCGTTCCAGTGCCTTTGATGTCCTTGTTAACACCACCAGTCCACTAACAGGTCTATCTATCCGGTGTACCAGCCCCAGAAAGACATTTCCAGGCTTTTTATATTTCTGCTTAATGTATGCCTTGCCTAGTTCCACCAAAGATTCATCTCCAGTCTTGTCCCCCTGCACCAGTACCCCTGGGGACTTATTGACCACCAGTAAATGGTTGTCTTCATAAATTACATGGAAAGGAGGAGGTTTACTCATAAATCATTTCAGATTTATTCCGCTACAACCATATTTTCTTCCAACTCAGAAGTAAAATGGAATTTGATATCTGGAAAATTATCCAGCACCGCTTGAAGCCAGACTTTTGATTCTGCCATAAACACAAGTTTCCCATCTTTATCTTTGGCAATATGACGGTATTTCGAATCAATGAACTCTTTCAACTTTTTTGTGTTACTACTGCTTAGCCAACAAGCTTTGTACAATTGAATTGTTGAAAATCTACAGGTTGCACCGTATTCATGTTTTAACCGATATTGAATAACGTCAAATTGCAATGCCCCCACGGTGCCCACTACTTTTTTTGAACCTAACTCATAAACGAAAAGCTGGGCAATCCCTTCTTCCATCAATTGTTTCAGGCCCTTATCCAACTGCTTGGTTTTCATGGCATCCAGGTTCTCAACAGTTTTAAAGATCTCTGGGGAAAAACTGGGAATACCCTTAAAAGTCATCTGTTCACCCTCATTTAGCGTGTCCCCAATTTTGAGATTTCCAGTGTCATAAAGCCCCACAATATCCCCTGGATAGGCAATATCAATGGTTTCCTTATTCTGTGCCATAAAGGCCGTAGCATTCGAAAATCGAAACTTCTTGCCATGCCGAACATGGTAGTAATTGCTGCCCCTTTCAAACACTCCAGAGCAAACCCTGAGAAAAGCCAACCTGTTCCTATGTTTTGGATCCATATTGGCATGGATTTTAAAAATGAAACCACTGAACTTTGAATCATCCGGATTTATGGTTCTGATATCAGTAATTCTTGATTGTGGTTCAGGGGCAAATCGTATAAAACAGTCCAATAATTCCCTGACCCCAAAATTGTTGACCGCACTACCAAAAAACACTGGTGCAACAATTCCATCTTTATAATCCCTTGTATTGAATTCAGGATAAACCCCCTCTACCAAATCTACGTTTTCCCTCAACTCAACAGCATATGTGTTGCCGATTTTTTCTTCAAGTAAGCTGTTGGATAGGTCTTCAATCTTAACGCTTTCATCAGTAAGTTCTGAGAGGCTGGGCTCAAATAAAAGCAGGCTTTTATTATAAAGATCGTAAACGCCCCTAAAATCTTTCCCCATACCTATTGGCCAAGTCAAAGGCCGTACCTTTATAGCCAGTTTACTTTCTATTTCATCCAATAGATCATAGGAGTCTCTTCCCTCACGGTCTAATTTGTTGATGAACACCATCACCGGAGTATTTCTCATCCGGCACACTTCCATCAGTTTTTCTGTTTGCTTCTCTACTCCCTTTACTGAATCTATTACCATTACCACGCTGTCTACCGCAGTAAGTGTCCTGTAGGTATCTTCTGCAAAATCCTGATGCCCAGGGGTATCCAATAAATTGATCTTATTGCCATTATAGTTGAAACCCATTACTGAAGTTGCCACGGAAATACCTCTCTGCTTTTCAATTTCCATGAAATCAGAAGTAGCATGCCTGGTTATCTTGCTGGATTTAACAGCACCGGCTTTTTGTATGGCACCACCAAACAATAAAAGTTTCTCGGTCAGGGTGGTTTTACCAGCATCAGGGTGACTAATAATGCCAAATGTCCTTCTTCTTTCTATCTCCTTAGCCAGGGTCATAAATCTAAAATGTTAACTATTGATGAAATCAAGATGCAAAAGTACTGAAGTTTGGAATTAATCATTGGTTTGGAATGCCAATAAATGAAATTAATGTCGAAAGCAAGCCATCATTTTATTAAGTATTCTTTAAGGCTCAATTCCTAGAATTAATAGTGGTACTGGAGGATTGGTTCTTCCATGTCTCAAGACATTATGAACTTCCTATTCAAACCAAGGAGGCCCAGAAGACATTTCTACTTGCATATTTTTTGTTGGTACAATCTCAATGCCAACATTAATAAGTGCCCCGCTATAGAAGTTTAAATGTTTTACAAATAAGTCATACGTGACAGCGAAATATTTACCCATTTGTACTTCAATTGCAATTTTATTTTTGATAAAATCTGTTTCATTGTAAGATTTATGCTTAGGGAGATTTAAACTATCTAACAATTTTTTTTGATCTTCAAGATTGATAGCTTCTAACTGCTTAACCAAGTTAGGATCGGTTGACACATAAAAATCCCTTCTTACTTTTGGCGTCCATCCTAGGTTATTAAATAAAGTGATGAATTCCTTATTCAAAGAGCCAGGACTATACAGCATCCTTCCTTTCTTACCTGATTCTTTTGATTTTTTTGTTTTATGTTTTTTTGCATCTATTGCATTAATAACTTTAAGAATTTCATCGTATTCTTTCTGATGATGTACAATTAAGTATTCTTCACCATTGAGATGGGAATATTTTTGTGCTACTTTCATCCTCCTTATTAAACCACTAATTCAAGGTCTATAGATTCACCAATCATTACCGAATTGAATACAGAACCAATTATAATTCCAGTAATTACAGTTTCACAACTGTCAATCAGCTTTTTATTATCAATTTTACCATTTCCATTTTTAAGGATCAGTTCAACCAGTTCTTCAAGCTGAACTTTTTGAAAAGAATCAATACTTGATATACTATTCTGGATTAGAGAGGCGAAATCTCCAATTTTATCTATTAACCAAATCGGGCTATTTCTTGATCTATCAATATTAGTCCAGTTCACTTGTAAACCTTCTTTGTCAATAGTTTCAATGTATTCAATAAACTTTGATAAGTCTTCATGGAGATTACCAATTTCTATTGTACCAATTGATTCCCATATCGTTTCAAACCTACTTAAATCTAAGGATAGCTGTTTTATATTCTTTGAATTGCCGTAAAAAAAATTAATCTTCCAGTATGTCTTGTGGTTTTCGTTATTACAGGAATTTCGTAATTCAAATCTAATCCCACTTCCAAATCGTAAATTTGGAATAGCGAACCAGAAAGATCTACTCCATGGATATTTGGATCCTTGGTTTTCCGGATCAAAAAATTTTGGCAACTTATCGTTACTTTTATTTAACACATTTTCAACATCCCTCGGTAGTTTTAAATCGTCAAAGGAGGTTTCAAGCATGCTTTGAGCTATATAAAATGTTAATATTGGAGGTATGGCATTACCTATCAATTTAAGCTTGCTCCCATATGAATTAGCAAAATATTGGTAATCTGCAGGAAACGATTGAACACATCCTCTTTCACGGATTGTCAACCTTCTCAAGTTATCATGCTCATCCTTAATTACAATACTTTCTCGTGAGACTCTAGTGCAAAGGGCGGTTACAGTTCTGGACGGGCGATCTAGCTGATCAGGGAAAGACATTTTATTATACACAGGATGGTAAGTTTTAGCATCACTATTTATTCTTTTTTCCTCATTGGTCAAAAGAGGCTCAAGTATGTGATCTGTTAATTGGTCTATTTGACATCCATAAATTGGGTCGATTATTAGCTTTGTATTTAATGATTGTATGACATCTCCTAATTCTAATCTGGGAGTCTTGGTTTGATATGAATCAAATAGTTTGTGTGGAAATCTTCCTGCAATCATTCTTTTCCGACTTTGAGGAACACCATAATCTGCAGAATTATACACTTTAATTATCCCATTTTTCCCTTCAAATAAGTGAGCAAACTTTGCAAGACATCCGTCATCTCGAATTTCTTCTTTAATAATTCCAGCTACTCTTGGAACATTCTCCATAGCCCAATATTTTGGGCTTAAATAATCAACTACCTCAAGAAATTTATAGATGTCAACTAGCCCATCCGCTAAATCACCATTGCCTCCTCGATTTGCAAAAGAAAACTGGGTACATGGAGGGCTTCCCACTACAAATTCAATCTCCTGAGGGTTTGGGAGGTCTTTTTCAAGATTTAGTTCTCTAATATTTATTTCGCCGTGATCAGTCCCAAAATTCATGTTGTGAGTTTTATTAGCATCTTTCCACCACTCATATGATGAATCGACACAGACACCAGCCATTTTAAAACCTAAAGTCCATCCCCCAATTCCACTATATATTGATAGAAACGCGAACTACCAACTGCAAGCCTGAGTCGCGTGCCGGGATGACGC
>CBDVAV010000397.1:0-5096 GCA_965372055.1 uncultured bacterium
GTGTTACACCGGGAATCTTCAGTGAAAAATAGATAGAAATAGGCTGATGGATCAATGAAATACAACATTCTATATGTCGATGATGAAGAATCAAACCTGAGAGTATTCAAGCTGGTCTTCAGGCGGGATTACAACATTTTTATAGCTACTTCCGGTGCTGAAGGATTGAAAATACTGGATAATGAGAAAATCCACCTCATTATTACCGATCAGAGGATGCCTAAAATGACCGGGGTAGAATTCCTCAGGGAAGTTTATCAAAGAATGCCTTATTCACCCCCAAACCGAATCATACTCTCCGGTTTTAGCAAAACCGAAGATATTGAAGAAGCTAAAGAGAAATATTTCCTGTATATGTTTATCTCAAAACCCTGGGAAGTAGATGAATTAAGGAATATAATGAATGAAGCTATATATTAATGCCTTTGAAACAAATAGTTAATGATGGGCCATCAAAAGTACAACATACTCTATCTTGATGACGAGCAAAGCAACTTGCGCATATTTAAAACTGTCTACAGGCACTACTATAATATTTATTCTGCCATTTCGGCTGATGAAGCCTATGCAATCCTTGAAAAAAATCCCATACACCTGATAATTTCAGATCAAAGGATGCCCGAAATGACAGGGGTAGAATTTCTGAAGGAAGTTAAAAAGAAATGGCCGGAGCCCAAGTGTATCCTTTTAACTGCCTATTCCGATCATGAAGTGCTGAAAGAAGCCATTAATGTGGTAGGGATATGGAGGTATATCAACAAACCCTACAATCATGACGATTTACGGTTGGTGATGGATAATGCATTGGAGGCTTATCAACTGAAAATTGACAGAGATATTCTCAATGATGAATTGGAATTCCGCCGCGAGAAGCTGGAAAAAATGATGGATACAACCCTGTATGCCATTATTACAATTGATGATAGTGAAAATATCGTAATGGCCAACAGGGCAGCGGGGAAATTGTTTGGCTACAAAATTGATGAATTGACAGGCAAACCGTTAAATATCTTAATACCTGAAGAAAAAAGAAAAGTACATTCAAAACATATCAAATCTTTTGAAAAAGATAAAAAAACATCCATGTTAATGAGGCCCGGTTCTCTGCTTTTTGGGCTGACCTCCGGAGGTGAAAAGATACCCATAGAAACCTCCCTATCTAAGCTAAAGGTGAAGGGTGGACATTATTACAATGCTTTTATCAGGGATATTTCTGACAGGTTAAGGGCTGAAAGAGAGATCAAAGAAAGCGAAGAAAAATTCAGGACATTTACCGAATCTGCCAGGGTTGCTATTTTTGTGTTAAAAGACAGGAAGGTATGGTACGTGAACAAGGAATGTGAAGAACTCCTCGAATATACCCGGAAAGAGCTTCAACAGATGGAATTCACAGACATTATCCACCCGGACAGCTTGCAGTTGGTGACTGAAAATTACCAAAAGCGCATTGATGGCAAATATGTTGACCCCCGGTATGAAATAAAAATTATTACAAAATCAGGTAAGACAAAAGATGTTGATAACAATGAAGCAAGGATTGAGCTCAATGGTGAACCCGCCATACTAGTCTCATTCCTGGACATTACCGATAAGAAAAAAGCACGACAGGAGTTACTGGAATCCGAATTACAAAAGCGCCTGATCTTTGAAACTGCCTTGGATGGAATAATAACCATTAACCAAAAAGGAGAGATCATTGATTGGAATACACAGGCTGAGGTGATTTTTGGTTGGAAAAGAGATGAAGTTATGGGAAAGAAATTGAGCCAGGTAGTAATCCCCGAGGATTTTAGGGCAAAACATGAAGAAGGATTGAAGAATTATCTTAAAACAGGTAAAGGAAAAGTATTGGGAACCCGAATTGAGATTGAAGGTATAAGAAAAAATGGAGAACTATTTCCTGCTGAATTGTCTATAAATCCCATGAAAATTGGAGATCAAACCCATTTTAGTGGATTTGTAAGGGATATTTCCGAAAGAAAACAGGCAGCACAGGATTTAACAGAAAGCGAGGAAAGGTTCAGGCTGGCCATGAAGGGAGCAAATGACGGGCTGTGGGACTGGGATATAATAACCAACGAGGTTTATTACTCTCCCCGGTGGAAAAGTATGCTGGGTTATAAGGAAAATGAAATTTCCGATGAATTTGAAACCTGGGAAAAACTGATCCACCCCGATGATCTTAAAAATGCTCACTTAGTGTTTGAAACATATCTATCCAGAAAGCAGGGGAATTATGAGGTTGAATTCCGGATGCAGCATAAAAACGGAGAGTATAAAAGCATCCTTTCCCGCGGATTTGGAATTAAAAATAAGGCCGGCGATATAATAAGGATAGTGGGAACACATGTTGATATTACTGCCCGAAAAGAAGCAGATGAAAGGGTCCGTAAACTAAATGAAGAGCTGGAAGAAAGAGTTAAAATAAGGACCGCACAATTAGAAAAAGCCAACCAGGAAATAAAGGAAGCAGATAAAGAATTAAGAATTGCCTTTGAGAAAGAGAAAAGTCTGGGGGAATTGAAATCACGGTTTGTATCCACTGCCTCACACCAGTTCCGTACACCGCTCACGGTGATCCGGTCTAATGTTGAACTGTTACAAATGCAGGCAGACCTGATGGACGATAAGCTAAAGCCAAAGTTCGAAAAAGCTTCGGGAAGAATTAACCACGAAGTAAAGCGCATGACCGACCTGATGAATGATGTGTTGATCCTGGGTAAAATTAATGCCGGTAGGGTGCCATTTGAGCCGAAACCAACCGATGTGGTGAGTGTCTGTCGTGAACTGGTAAATAAGTATAATGGTATTCAAAGTGATGGCAGGGAGGTTAATTTTAAAATTGAGGGAAACCAGGTTAAATTCATCATGGATGAAAAACTTTTCGGCCATGCTATTTCAAACCTTTTATCCAATGCTTTAAAATATTCTGAAGGCCGGGGCAATCCGGAATTGGCCCTTTTATTCAACAAAAATTTACTAAAGATTAGTGTTGCAGACAAGGGCATTGGCATACCCGAAAATGAAATCGGCAACCTCTTTCAGCCATTTTTCAGGGCTGTTAATGCCTCTGAAACTCCAGGCACCGGTTTGGGGCTGGCCATCAGTAAAGAGTACATCGAATTAAACGGTGGAACCATTGAGGTAAAAAGCAAACAAAATAAAGGCACCACTTTCAATCTGGAATTTCAGGCAAAAAAATAATATATCATGCACCGAATATTAGTAATTGAAGACGAGAAGAACATCAGGGAAACCCTGGTTGATTTATTGGAGACGCAGGGCTATGAAGCCCTAGAGGCAGAAGATGGGGAAATAGGGTCTATTCGAGCGGTACGATTTAAGCCCGATTTGATTTTGTGCGATGTGAATATGCCCAAAATGAATGGCTTTGAAATGTTGGAAGTGCTTAACAGTTGTATGGAGGAAAAAGCAGTTCCTATATTTGTTTTTTTAACTGCCATGGTCGAGAAAAAAGATATGAGAAAAGGCATGGATCTGGGAGCAGATGATTACCTGATTAAACCCTTCAGTAATAGTGAATTACTTAGAATCATCGAATCCAAACTTAAGAAGAGGCAGCAAATAGAAGGCAGGGCTGTACAAAAAGAACGGGACAGGATATCAGGAGAATTACACGATAGTGCCCAACAGCTGCTGCTGGCTGCTATGATGGGCTTGCAAAGTCTGTTGAAAAAAATTGATAAACTTGAAGCAAAAGATCAAAACACCTTCAAAACCTCCCTGGAACTTTTAAGTGAGGCAACTAATGATATAAGAGAAGTATCTCATGAAATAGTATCTGATCCAGTGGATGATGGTTTAAAGGAAAAAATCAAAAATATTATTGAACCAATTCAAAAGAATGGTTCCATTGATTTTTTGTTTGATTATAGCTTGGGTAGAAAACTTTCTGCTGATAAAGAAACCGGAGTATTGAGAATGATACAGGAATGTATCAACAATATTCTAAAGCATGCTAAGGCCAGCCAGATTACCATTTCTATTACAGAAAATAATGAGAATTGTCAGGTGATGATTAGGGATAATGGAATAGGATTTGACGTTGAGAAAAAAACGAATGGAATGGGTATGCAGAATCTTCAAAGGAGGTCCAGGGAATTAAATGGAAGTATCGATATTGATTCCATTGTGGGAAGCGGAACAAGTGTGGGAATAAGGTTCCCCAGTGTATAACACCAGATAATTTTATGATTCAAGTTACCAAATTTCGTTTTATATCAAAGGATGATTCAGAACCTATTTAAAGATGTCTATCTCACTTATTTTGATCAATATTTATATTAACTAATAATCTTTGTCATCAATCAATTCATTAAAACCTCTCTGGTTGGTGATCTATATCTTTTCACAGTATTCGACTTTCATGTTCTGTTTTAATCTTTCTTTCCTTGCATTCTCCTTTTCTATTTTAAATTTATCCCTAATTGGTATTTTTCCTTCCAATACTTCAAATGGAGTTAGTCCAAACAAAGCACCATGTGGTTTTAAATTATAATCAGGGATTGATTTCATCAAGTAATTAACCGTTTCGTTAAAATATTTCAGATCCTTTTTGAATAAGTAATAGTACTTAAGGTGTTTGTTGATTGCTTCGATCATCGAGTTGGATTAAGTAATGTCTTTCTGGGCAATTGGTTTGGTCAGCTATTCTCGATCTTTGGTGAATTGGGTTACTTCACCTTGATACTCTGACCCACCATCGACTATCAATTTAGATTCGAAGTCAATACTGTAATTTTCAATTGATTGTTTCAATACTTGTAGTGCAATCTTGCTTGAGAATTCAAGGCTTGCTTTCCATCCTAAGATGAACCTTTAGGGAAGGCTACACAATCTTGATAGAAAAAAATGGAAAATTCGATACACCATTTTTAAGCAAATCGCATTTTTATTATGTGTCGGTAATAAATGAAACTGGTTGTGAAAGTGAAAGAATACCTATTGAGGCAAAGGTTAATCAATTGGCCATACCCATGGTAACAGTTGATACCCTGGATTTCGACAACTATTTGCTTAAATCAAGTTACCCAAAGAACAATCAGTGGTACTTTAATAACAGTCCGTTAATTGGA
>CBDVAV010000398.1:0-5091 GCA_965372055.1 uncultured bacterium
CATCAAGAACAAATACCCAATTTCCTCCTGTATCCCTATAAAATCCACCTACAGGCAATAATAGTTCTTCTGAAGAATTACCGAGTGCAATTCTTAATCTCAATGATTGACCTACCTTTATTCCCGGAGGTGTAGCAAGTTTTTCGGGTCCTTCGCTATTAACAAAATCCATGTCTACTGTAAACCTGCCACTATTGATATCCGGATATATGTAGTTGATCACTAATTTATAAGACTGGTTTGCAAAGTTAAAGGTTGCATTTAATCCTTTTGAAATTCTAGGCAAATATAATTCATCAATGGCAACATTTACTTTAAAACTACCAATCACATCAACCTGACCCAATCTTTGTCCGGTAAATACTGCTTGTCCTTCAGTAAGTCTGGGAGTAGTTACCTGGCCATAAATTGGAGACCTGATGATTAAATTGTCCAGTATTCTGGACACACCGATCAAACTTTCCGACATCTTTATCTCTGATAAATTCAATTCCTTAAGCTGTCTAACTCTGGCAATTGAATCATTACGATAAGACAAGTAGGTAATTTCCTTTCTTTTCACATTATATTTGTAATTTGCTTCAGTTTGCTCAAACTGTTGCTTCGAAATAAGTTTTTTCTCGTAAAGCTGTTTTTCCCTCGTATACTGAGGCCCTAGAATTTGCAGTTGATTTTCTATTAATGCCATTGTCTGTTGTTGTTGCAGATCATTCTGTGTCAACTGAAGCCTGGTCTGTCTTACCCTGTTGATACTTTCATTTAGGCTTGCTTCCTGGGAAAGAACGCTTAATTCCCTGTTTAAATTAGAAAGCTCGAGAATGATGTCCCCTTTATTTAATATAGCGCCACTTTCTGCCACTACCCTTCTAATTGTACCACCTTCCACTGCATCAAGAAAAAATGTTTCTGCAGGTTGTACAATACCTGTTTGTGGAATGAATTCCTGAAATACACCTCTCTTTACTTCAGCAATGGTAATTTTTTCGCGATCAACATTTAACTTGGATCGCCGATCTGCCCAAATAAAGTTGTAGAGAACAAACGACAAGAAAAGAGTTCCCATTCCGATCATTGAAACCCTTTTTAATGTCCATGTTTTCTTTTTGATTTTTTTGTCCATCCAATAGTAGGTTTAAAGTAAAGTTTTTGCTCGTGCTAATAAATATTTCAAATTCTATTTGCCAACAAGTGTGCCAATTGCAATTTTCACCTATTCTGATACATTATTGGCCATTTATCGCTATCTTATCGTCCATTCGTGAACGGGGGCGTCCGATAACGGGCAATGATTTTTTCATGTTCAATAAATTAAATTCTACTATTTCAAACGGTATAAAATTTATTTAGTTAAATAATCTTAACACATAATGAGATTTAAAGGATTCGAGGCAACACCAGTAATTGCAGTTACAATACGGTATTAACTTTGCTAAAGGAATTTTTGGAAAAAGTAATTACAACTATATGGATAAACAAAGCACAAAAACCGGGAATATTTTAGTAGTAGACGACAATGAGGATATTCTAAAGGCCGCTAAAATCTTTCTCAAAAGGCATTTCCTCCAAGTGGAGCTTGAGAAAAACCCCGAAGCAATACCCTCACTTCTCTCTAATGATTCTTATGATGTGATTTTGTTGGACATGAACTTTACAAAAGATGTGAGTAGTGGGAAGGAAGGATATTTCTGGTTGGAAAAGATATTGGAAATTGACCCCTCCGCTGTCGTTGTATTGATAACAGCTTATGGTGATGTTGATACCGCGGTACAAGCTATAAAAGCAGGAGCGACTGATTTTGTATTAAAACCCTGGGAAAATGAAAAGCTATTGGCCACTCTTCATTCTGCAATGAGGCTGAGGAAATCACAGTTGGAAGTGATTGATCTGAAATCGAAACAGAAAAGCCTGACTGAGGACTTGAACAGTAAATTTGGCAATATTATAGGGCAAAGCCCACAGATGCAATCTATTTTTGATATGATAGAAAGGGTTGCTAAAACAGACGCCAATGTAATAATACTTGGGGACAATGGTACCGGAAAGGAAATGATAGCCAGGGCCATACACCGCAATTCAAACCGTTCAGAAGAAGTATTTGTCAATGTTGACCTTGGCTCTATCACGGAAACACTTTTCGAAAGCGAGCTCTTTGGACATATGAAAGGATCATTTACCGATGCCAAAGAGGACAGGCCTGGAAGATTCGAAATCGCTTCAAAAGGAACACTTTTTCTTGATGAAATAGCTAATCTATCCCTACCACTTCAGGCAAAGTTATTATCTGCATTGCAAAACAGGACTGTAACCCGGGTTGGATCGAACAAAGAAATACCCATTGAAATTAGATTGGTTTGTGCTACCAATATGCCTATTTATGAAATGGTTAAGGAGAATAAGTTTAGGCAGGATTTACTTTACCGAATCAATACCATTGAACTAAAGTTGCCTCCCTTACGGGAAAGAATAGAGGACATTATCCCTTTGGCTGACCATTTCCTAAAATTCTATTCCAAAAAGTACAATAAATCAATAAGTAAAATAAGTGATGCAGCCACCAGTCGTATGCAGAAATACAATTGGCCGGGCAATATCAGGGAATTACAACATTCATTGGAAAGAGCAGTAATAATGAGTCCTTCACAGATTTTGCAGCCGGAAGATTTTATGTTTAGCACTCATAATACCGACAAAGATAAGGAGGCCGTGTTGCTGGATCAATTTGATTTAGAGGAAGTAGAAAAAATATTGATCAGGAAAGTCCTTAAAAAAAGTAACGGCAATATTACACAGGCAGCGAATGAATTAGGGCTAACCAGGTCCTCTCTATATAGAAGACTGGAAAAATATGGTCTATAATCAATTCAGGTTTGGGGTTTTAGTTAGAGTAATTCTTCTTGGTGCGACAGTTGTTTTTCTGATTTATCTCCTTGAGGATCAGACCAAGATAATCAGCTCCATTATCGTCGGAATTGCAATAATTGCAATACTTTTCGAGCTGTTCAGGTACGTGGAAAGAACCAACCGGAAGTTGACCAGGTTTCTTGAATCAATAAAATATTCAGACTTCATTTCAGGGTTTACGGCTGACAATAAACTTGGGAAAAGTTTCCAAGAGCTTAATCATGCATTCAACCAGGTTATTGAGGCATTCAGACAGACCCGGTCTGAAAAAGAAGAGCATTGGCAATACCTGAACACTGTGGTCCAGCATGTAGGTACCGGCCTTCTTTCATTTGATCAAAAGGGAAATGTAGAGCTTATCAATAACAAGGCAAAGCAATTTTTAAATGCACCACAGATCAGGAATATCCATGAACTTGAAAATACGATGCCAGACCTGGTCAGTCTATTACAAAGACTTAAACCTGGGGGCAACCAACTTTACAGACCGAACGCCCATATCCACTTGGTCATACAGGCTACCGAGCTAAAGCTTAGAGGTGAGATATACAAGTTGGTATCATTACAAAATATTCAATCAGAACTTCAACAAAAGGAGATTGAAGCCTGGCAAAACCTGACCAGGGTATTACGCCATGAAATAATGAATTCCATCACTCCCATTGCTTCTTTAACATCTACACTAAACGATATCCTGATAGAAGACCTGATCCACAAAAATAACAGGATAGAGATCAATGAGGAAACAATAGACGACCTTGAAGAAGGTTTAAAAACCATTAAAAACAGGAGTAATGGTTTGATCAGGTTTGTAGATGCATATAGGGACTATACAAATATACCTCAACCCAAATTAGGGAATATTCGGCTTAAAGAGCTTCTTGACCATGTAGCCCAATTGGAAAAGATAGAAATAAGAAAAGCGAAAGTAGAATTCATCACTTCGACAGACCCAGAAGGCCTCGAACTACTCGCGGATGAAGAGTTAATTCAAATGGTTTTGATAAACCTTGTAAAAAATGCAATTGAAGCAGTTAAGGGAAAACCCTCCCCAAAGGTTGAATTAAAAGGTAAGTTCATCAACGAGGGCCAACCAGTAATTGAGGTGATTGACAATGGTGAGGGAATTGTACCCGAAGCCCTTGAACGCATTTTTGTTCCATTCTATACCACTAAAAAATCTGGATCAGGAATTGGCCTTGCACTTTCCCGGCAAATCATGCAATTGCACAATGGAGCGTTGACTGTTGATTCTGAACAAGGTACAAGAACTGTATTTACCATGAGGTTTTGATTGGTTAATTAAGCGGGATGTAGGTACGGGACCCATTCATCGGATAAAAATCCCGAAAAATCCCTTAAAAAGATCAAGTATGTTGGTTTGAAGGGTTCTTGTTTTAGGCTCATATCCATTTGCTCAAGTGTGTAATCGCCCTTTTTGGCATTACAAGGCTTACAAGCGGTAACTAAATTGGTCCAAGTACTTCTCCCTCCTTTTGAACGAGGCACCAGATGGTCAAGGGTAAGATTACTCTTGGTCTCACAATACTGGCATTCAAATTCATCCCTCTTAAAAATATTTTGCCTGGTAAGTTCAACACTTTTATATGGGATATTCACGTACCTGACTAACTTAATTACTGCTGGCATTGGAAAAGATCTAGTAACAGTACATAAAAACAAACCTGTAAACTGATTGACCATTTCTGCCTTGTCAAGGTACAATAGAAGAAATGCCCTCTGTACCGAACAAACTGTAAGTGGGCTATGATCAAGGTTGAGAACCAGTACTCTTTTATTCATTTACTTTGAAAATCCGTTTTATCCCGGCTAATATATGCGTTTTTTACCACTTTCTAGATTTATAATCCCATCCTCCCCGATTTTATCCAGTCTCACTTTAACTGATGGATATTTTGTCCTGCTGTCCTCCAAAATTATACCAATGTGGAAAAATTCTTGCTTCTCGATAGGTTCTTTTCTCTCTTGGGACAAGAGAGAGTACAACAGACTCCTTTTTCAAATACTTAATGGTTGATTCTTTCCGTATCCCTCTTCATATCTTTTTCCCTAATCGTTTCCCGTTTATCATGCACCTGTTTACCTTTTGCCAGTGCAATTTCCAATTTGGCTAAGCCCTTATCATTAATAAAAAGACGTAAAGGAACAATGGTAAGGCCCTTTACCTGA
>CBDVAV010000399.1:0-5089 GCA_965372055.1 uncultured bacterium
ACCCAATCGTGAGCATGAATAATATCGGGTTGCCAATCAATAAGATCAAAGAAAATAAAATTACCAGGCCGGATTTCGTCAATTCCAGGAAATTCATCCATTATGCTACAGGAAGGTGTGTCCCCGTAGGAAAGTTGTATGGGGCCATATTGAGTTGAAAATTTTTCCTTTAGCCCGTTAAGCCTCTTAATAGTATTTCCATGGATAATAGAAATCTCATCCTTTCCGCTGGAATTGTAGGTGTGTCCGGCATGCGAATAAAATCCTTTGAAACGAAGGTTTCCTGACACTTTTATACACTCCAGAATACTGGCAATCGCTGCATGATCATCATATTTAATACCTGTTCTCGGATATCCGGTGTCAATTTCTATAATTACATCAATGGAATTATGTAATCTTGTTTCCAGTGCTTTAGCTACTTCAGGAAAATTCACCATCAAGGTAATTCTAGCTGCCTCTGCAAGTTTATTGATCTTATCTATCTCCAGAGTGTTCACGGGAACTGCCACGGTGATATCGTTCCATTGGTGGTTGGCAAAATATAATCCCATATCGACTGAAGATACTGTGATGGAATCTACTCCAACCTCCCTGAACCATTCTCCAATGTCAGCTGATTGATGGGTCTTAAAATGCGGACTGAGTTTGATATTATTCCTGGAAGTTTTTTCATACATTCCGGCAATATTATTCTTACATTTTTGTGGATCTACCAGCAGTGTAGGAGAGGTAATTTCAATCATTATAAAATTGCTTACTGAGAAGCATCATTGATATCAATCGAAATTCTGGCTTTTCCCCAGGAAAAATTCAGTGAGTTATTTGATATCTTGTATTCCAGTCTTTCTTGTACTTCTTCCGCCCAGGTCGGCTTGGTTTTTATCCTCAATACATCTTTGGCTTCATCATAAGCAAAAGCCCCCCACTCATCCCAATCTTTATTGAAAATTACTGTCCAAGCATCCTCATCAGGAATTATAAACAATGCATACTTACCAGCCTCTAAACTTTCCCCATTTATTATGGAGTTCTTGTCAAATGAAATCGAAGTGGTTGCATTGGCCCCTGCCCTCCATACTTTGCCATAATTTTCCAATGTTCCCCAAATTTCCCTGCCCCTCACAGCCGGGGATCCGTAGTCAACCACAATATTAACACCATTGGCATTGCCTTTTGCTTCTTCCCGTGGACTTGGGATCACTTCAATTTCTTCAGCTATAGCTTCTTCATCTTCTGCCAAAGTTTCACTTTCCGTTTTAGAGCTGCATTGGCTAATCAATAATAAACATAATATTGCCAGTATATTAATGTGAATCGCCTTCATAAATCAAAATTTAATTATACGTAGTATTACAAATCTGACTCTTTTTCATAAACAACTTCGCCTCCCAGTATTGTCATTTCAACCTCAGTATTCAATATTTCGTTGTCAGGAACTGTCATAATATCTTGACTGAATACAGTAAAATCAGCGAGTTTACCTACTTCAATTGAGCCTTTTATATTTTCCGCAAATTCACCATAGGCACAATCTAAAGTATACGACTTCAATGCCTGTTCCCTGGTCATCTTTTGGTCGGGCTCATATCCGCCTTCGGGTGTGCCCTTCAATGTTTGCCTGGTCACAGATGCAAAATAACTGGCGATCGGGTTGATCGGCTCAACTGGTACATCGGTCCCATTAACAATAATTGCCCCTGACTGCAATAGTTTTTGCCATACATAGGCTCCCTCTACAATCCTGCCCTCCCCTAACCTTTTTATAGCCCATGGCCTGTCAGATGACATATGGATGGCCTGCATTGCAGCTATTACACCTAATTCTCCAAATCGTGGAATATCGTCCAAACTCAGGTGCTGAGTATGTTCAATCCTGAACCTATGATCGGTTGCCTTATCAGGATTTTCCTTGAAGGCGAGTTCATATCTATCAATTACCTCCCTATTTGTCCTGTCCCCAATGGCATGGGTGTTTACTTGAAATCCTACCTCCAGTGCAAGTTTTGAAACCTTTAACACAGTGTCCATGGAGATAGTGGCAAATCCAACGTGACCTTCCCGGTCTTCATAAGGTTCTAATAACCAAGCACCCCTTGAGCCCAAAGCACCATCGGCGTTAAGTTTTATGGATCTAATAGTTAGCAAATTATCAGGATCAACTTGTGGGCCTTTTGCCAACCAATCATTAACAAGCTCCATGTTTCTTCCAGTGATCATCTCGTACATTCGAACTCCCAGCTTACCTTCATCTTTAAATTTCTGCATAAGATCAATTGTCCCCTGCCCAACACCGGCATCGTGAAATCCGGTAATACCATTTCTCTGACAGGCTTTTATTGCCAATTCCAATGCTTTACGATCTTGTTCTTCAGTAGTTTCCGGAATATATTTAGTGATCAAACCCTGGGCCAGTTCATTAAAGATACCAGTGGGGTTTCCCAATTCATCCATCACAATTTCCCCACCATCTGATAACTGCTCGGTAAAGCTTTCCATTGACAATTGATTTACCCCGGCAATTTCCATGGCCTTTGCATTGGCAAATCCCGCATGACCGCTGGCATGCCTTAAATAAACCGGATTGTCCGGGGACACTTCACTAAGTTTTTCGTGTGTTTGAAATCCCTTTACCTGGATCGCTGGGGCAGGTTCCCATTTACTTTGATGCCAACCTCTTCCGTTGATCCACTCCCCGGGCTGTGCTTCCGCTATTGCTTCTGCTACCTTATCTACCAACTCATCGTAATTGTTCACGTTGCTCAAGTCAAGGTTCAATTTACTGTACCCCAAGCCCATCATGTGCCCATGGCCTTCAATAAACCCGGGGGTCATGGTCTTTCCTTCCAGGTCAATTTCTTTGGTTCCTTCACCGACATATCTTTCTGCTTCACTAGTTGAACCTACAAATATTATCTTGCCATCAGACACAGCCACAGCTTCGGCTTTAGGTGCATTTTCATTTACCGTGTATATAGTACCGTTTTTGATTACAATATCAGCAGGTTCAGGTTTTTCTTTTGTTGTACAAGAAATAGTCAAATACAAAAACAGTAGTGAAAGGGCGACAGTAATTTTGGTGTATTTCATTGGTGTAAATTCAGATAAATATTTAGCATGATTTTTTAAAATTAAAAAAGATTGGGCTATTTATATAATATTTACCTTTATTCGTTTCTGTTGTATATAATTATATAAAATAAACATCATTATGGCATTTAAAAAATCCAGGGTATTGTTCTTTGCATTATTATTAAATCTTTCCACCTTCTCAAATACATTATTTGGACAGGAGCTTGGGGTATCCTTTTCCTATTTCCTCCCTAAAGATGGGTATTTTTCCATTCCAATCAGCCCATTCTCGTTAAGAGGGGTTGGATTTGATTTGACTCGGTTTTTAGCAGTGGAATCGGGTTTTACCTTATACAGGATGTCAGGACTGAATGTAAAGGACTTACCTTTTAAATCAAAAAAACCTTTAATAGGCCCAAACTTTACTCTACTTGTTCCACTTGAGCTTGTCATACAATTTAGTGGTCAAAATGTGAAATTTAGAATGAAAGGAGGTGGGTTTTTGTATCTCCCTTTTGATACAAAAATAATTGAAGGGAATTTTGACCGTGCATTGAAATCATTTACAGGATTAGATGTAGTAAATGCTGATCTCAGTAGCAAAAATAAAATGGGCAAGGGTATTCAGTTCGGGGCAGAATTGGTATTTTATTTTGCCAAACAATTCGGTGTTTCCATTGGTGGAAATTATTTTATAGGCGATTCAGACTTGGATTTGACTGGCAGTTATACAGGGGCAGACAGTGCGGGTATTCAGACGGTTCAAGTAGATTACCCTGATTCAAAGTTGGATTTTACTGGGTTTGAAATATCTTTAGGAATAATTTTTAACACTAAATAGCTGATTATTTTAAAACAAATAGAAAAAACGGTATCCTTTAATTTCTACACCCGTATACATATTTGATAATCCAAATTTATCTAACCAACCTAACCTTATACCATGTTAAAATCAATTCGCTTATTCATTTTTCCCTTTATACTATTATTGGCATGTAACTCAAATACGGAAGAGGATACTACAAAAATCACCCTGGACCAGATCGCTGAAAATTATGTCAAATTGTCTTTAGAGA
Organism: uncultured bacterium; assembly: GCA_965372055.1. Lineage (GTDB taxonomy): Bacteria > Bacteroidota > Bacteroidia > Cytophagales > Cyclobacteriaceae > CBDVAV01. Next base: position 4,149 of record CBDVAV010000399.1, read on the forward strand.
TCGGACTATATGACCAGGATTATATTGATGCTTATTATGGCCCTGATGAGTGGAGGGTGACAAAATCAGAGGAAAAGGAATTTCCTTATGAAGAAATTAACTGGAAAACCACCCGGTTGCTTCACCAATTAGAAGATATAGACAGGAGCGGGTTTGAGCCAATTGAAGAAATGCGAATTAAGTTTTTGTATAAGTTATTGATTGCCGCCAAAACTAAAGTAGAAATGATTACTGGCGGAAGAATTCCATTTGATGAAGAATCAAGGGCATTATTTGATGCCGTTGCACCTGATTATGAAGCTGACTATTTTGATAAGATCCTTGAGGAAATGGGCGAGATCTTGCCCGGGGAGGGTGATATTTCAAATCGATATGCTGAGTTTAGCAAACAATTCATTATCCCTCCAAATAAACTTGATACGGTGTTTAAAACGGCAATTGAAGAAGCAAAAAAGAGGACTCTTCAACATATTGACCTCCCTGAAAATGAGAATTTTACAATTGAGTATGTAACCGGAAAATCGTGGTCAGGATATAATTGGTACAAGGGAAATAGTTATAGTTTGATTCAAATAAATACCGATTTTCCCATTCATATTGAAAGAGCTATTGATTTGGCTAGTCATGAGGGTTATCCTGGACATCATGTTTACAACGTCATGTTAGAAAAACACTTGGTAAAAGACAGAGGGTGGGTTGAATTCACCGTATACCCTTTATTCAGTCCCCAATCATTAATTGCCGAAGGATCAGCAAATTTTGGAATTGAAATGGCTTTTCCAGGTGATGACAGACTAATATTTGAAAGAGAGGTTTTATTCCCCCTGGCCGGATTAGATAACACATTGGCTGAAATTTATAACGAAGTCCAATATTTGAAAAAACACTTGGATTATGCCGGGAATGAAGCTGCAAGGGATTATTTAAATGGTAATATCAGT
>CBDVAV010000400.1:0-5046 GCA_965372055.1 uncultured bacterium
CAATTCCTTCCACTGAAAACTGAGAACAGATAACTGGCAACAAAATCAGTGAAATCATTTAATCTGATTAATCTGTGATACAGACAGTAGGGCATTTAAACATCTATACTTATTGTTACTTTACCACCGAGGCCTTTCTCAACAATCTCAAACAGGGTTTTAAGTGTAAGATTACTCCCATCATTTTCAACTCTGGAAATATAGGTTCGTTTCTTTTCAATAATATCACCCAGTTGTTGCTGTGTAAGTTGCTTATCTTCACGGGCTTTTCTGAGAAGAAGTCCAATTTTGAACCCTTCAACTTCACGTTCAAGTCGATCTCGTCTTGGAGTCCTTTTTTCTCCATAGACATCATTTTTAATTGCTTTCCAAGGTTTAGTTTTCATTTTTATTTTAGTTTTTTTGGTAATATTCATTTTTTAATTTTAGTGCCTTTTTAATCTCATTCTTTGGTGTTTTCAGGGTTTTCTTTTGAAAACCATTGAGCAGAATAACCAATTTGCCTTTGTCAAAAAAGCAGAAAGCCCTCCATATGTTAGAGCCTAATTTTATTCTTGCCTCATACAAACCATCAGTATTCTCAAGATGTTTTAAGTATTGACCAGGAATTCGTTCGAGAGTTTCAATAGCCTCAATTATTTTAAAGATTTTGTCCTGAACCTTTTTTGGTTGCTTATGTAAAAATTATTCGAAGTAATGCTTATAAGCAACTACCTTTCTAATATTGTCCACACGACAAAGGTAACTTAAAAGTTACTATTAGGCAAGTGGACTTACGTCTCATAGATATCTTGGTTATTACCAGATTTCACTATATAGTTCTGTGTCAATGAAAAAGAAATTCCTTAACTTCTGCCCAATTGTATACTTTCAGCCTCCTTAGCTCAGTTGGTAGAGCAACGCATTCGTAATGCGTAGGTCGCCGGTTCGAGTCCGGTGGGAGGCTCAGGTTATAGAAAATGATTATCCCTGATTAAGTTGACAGTTTTGGTCAAACTAATGACCTAATGACCTAATTACTTCAAGGACTAAACTTACTCCAACCTCAAACTGTCCACTGGATTCCTTCTTAAAAGTTGGATCATGTGTGAAGAAACTGTGAGGATAATAATTGCCACCAAAATAACCAATGTAAATACAAATGGCCCTGGGCCTAGTTTAACAGGGTTGCCCAAAAACATCTGGCTCAATAACTCAATGAACAAGATATAACTTACCGGGATGGCAAATATCAAGGCAATTCCAAACAGCCAGAGAAACTGTTTTGAAATTAACATCACTATATCCGTACCTTTCGCACCAAGTACATTTCTTATGCTCAATTCCTTTAATCTTTTTACGATTAGCAGGGATACAAGGCCAAATAATCCCATACTGGAAAGAACAATGGCAATGAAGGCAGTAAAGTTCATAATATTTATCAGGACACTGGTATTCTGGAAGAATACTTCAAATGCTTCTTCCTGGAAAAATCCAGCATAAGGAGTGTCGGGAAATTTCCCTGCCCAAACATTTTTAACCTGGTTTTCCGTATTGGTATTATCATTTGTTTTTAAAGATATGTATTTGAAATTTTCCTCAGTCCCAATCCTAATAATAGAAGGGGTAATGGGATTAAAGAAATCGAAATGATGAAAATCCTCGACAACCCCAATAATTGAATAATTTTCATTGTTGATCTTTACCCGCTGTTGTGGTAAATCCAATTCCTCCCAACCAAATTTATCTAGAAATTTTTCGTTGACCAAAATCGACTGGTCAGCATCAGATTTCAGGTTTTCATCAAAAAACCTTCCCCAGTTTAAGCGTAATCCCATAGTTTGAGGGTAATTAAAATCAACCAAAAATGCATCTACTGCAAATTTTGATGTTCCCATATCAATAACCTCTTCGCTATTTGATTTTCCTATTTGATTAATGCTGCCACTATAATCCAAGATATCAGCAGATTGATCTGCCCATTGTTGAAATACCGTGTATTGCTCATTGTTTTTTATGGGCAGCACCAATACTCCATCCTGGTTGTATCCCCAATCCATCTTTTCCTGGTTTTTATTGCTTTGGGTAAAAATCAATCCAGAAACTACAGCAATAAAAGTTAAAAAGAACTGTCCGGTAAGAAACACTTTAGTCAGCATATTTTTACCAGTCATTTTCTCTTTGCCTTTAAGAATGGTCACTGGTTTAAAAGCAGAAATATACCAGGCCGGATAAGCACCCGAACCAACACCTATTACCAGGAACAGTCCAATAAGGAAAACCAGTAGTTGTGTGTTTTCCAATAAATTCAATTCAAACCCAACACCTCCAAATATCCTGTTCATCCCAGGCAGGAAAACCAGCTCAGCAATTAATAGACCCAACACCGAGGCAGCAAAACATAAAATCAGGTTTTCGGTAATAAATTGAAATATCAGTTGCTTACGCAAGCCGCCCATCACTTTTCTTAATGCTATTTCCCTTAACCTCTTGTATGATAAAGCCACGGAAATATTAATGTAATTAAAGCATGCAGAGATCAGTAAAACCAAGCTGATAATTCCAAACATGAAAATCACTTCCGGGGTACTTCCGCAAGCATGACATTCCCGGGTGTACTGGGAATTTTGGGCAATGGTAGTGAGTGGCTCAAACCTGAAATCCAACAGGGGCCAATCTTCATTGGATTTATTTACCAAATCTAAATACTTGGCCGAATTCTCTTTGATGAGATCTAAACTCTGTATATCATCAAGTTTAAAAAAGGTAAAAACTGCATGTTGGTTTATTCCTTTCCAGGAATCAAAATCGACATTATATAAATTGGAAAGTTTATCAATTGGCAAAAGAAAATCGAATCCAAAAGAAGCAGTTTCAGGGAATTTTTCCGCTACTCCGGCAACCGTAAATAGAAATACACTGCCATCAAGGATGATCTTTAAGTCTTTTCCCAGGGGATCTTCATCATCAAAATATTTAGCGGCGACCTTTTCACTAATGATAATGTTGCTTTTATCCCCGAAATCATCCTTGTTTCCATGCTTTAGGGGAAAATGGAAAATATCCAGAAAATCGACATCAGCTAAACTTATTCTTTCATTAAATACTTTTTCATTAAAACGTACTATGCCTGATTTTACATCTACCCTGGCCATCTTTCCTACCTGCTGAAAATCATCTTTCAGGGATCTGCCTACCATAATGGGCGACCTGGCCCATACCTGTTCACTGCCATCCCAATTGATAACACTTTGAACTGTAAATATTTTTTGGTGGTCAGGATGAAATTTATCAAGGTTTAACTGTCGGTCAATAATCAAATAAACAACCAACCCGATTCCTATGGTAGTGGCCAGGCCAATGATATTGATCAAAGAAGATACTTTATTGGCAACAAAATTCCGTATTCCTGTTTTGAAATAGCTTGTTATGATCATAAATTGTGAGTTGGTTAATTATATTGAGATGTTGCCAAATAAGACTCCAAAAAGGGTTGTTTTGTTACAGGTTTGGGAAGAAATATTGCTGAAGTGATAATTGTAAGATAAGGGATGCTCCAAAGAGACCCATCCACAAGAATCATTTAGATCAGGAATAAGCAATCTATTAACCCTTAATAGCATTAATGGCTTCATTTACTACCTTTGTTGGGCAAAGAAATATTTTTATCATGAAAATAGCCATTTTTATGATAATGATTTGTTAATTTATTCAGTTGAAAATATAGTGTCATTTTTAGCAGGTTTAAGTAATAATTGATGATCAATTCTGTAATAAAGGGAACGGGAAGTTATATTCCATCAAGAATAGTAAAGAATAAGGACTTTCTAAACAACGAGTTTTACGATACGAATGGAAACAAATACGAAACCCCCAACCAGGAAATCATAGATAAGTTTGAAAAGATTACGGACATTAAAGAAAGAAGATACGTAACAGATGATCTAGTGGCCTCTGACATTGGCTCTTATGCTGCAAAAGAAGCTATTGGATCATCCGGTATTGATAAGGAAAGCATTGATTATATAATTGTGGCCCATAACTTCGGAGATGTAAAACCTGATAATCGACGATCCGATTTTGTACCAAGCCTTGCAGCAAGAATCAAGCATAGTCTAAAAATAATCAATCCTGAAACAGTAGCATATGATCTGCCCTTTGGTTGCCCAGGATGGCTGGAAGGGGTAATACAGGCACATGGTTACATAAAGTTGGGCAAGGCAAAACGCGTACTGGTAATTGGTGCTGAAACACTTTCAAGGATCACCGACCCCCATGATCGTGATAGCATGATATACTCTGATGGAGCAGGGGCAGTTATCCTGGAGGCGGTATCCAACACCAAACCCGTAGGGATATTATCCCACAATACCAGATCTGATACAACCAGCCAAGTTTCCATGTTGAGAATGGATAAATCAAACAATCCGAATTACAAGGGCAATGACCTATTCCTGAAAATGGATGGGCGAAAGCTGTACGAGTATGCTTTAAAAACAGTTCCCAATTTAGTTGAAGATTGCATCGAAAAAGCAAATTTATCTCTTCATGATGTTAGCAAAGTTTTGATCCATCAGGCTAATGGAAAGATGGATGATGCCATATTGCAGCGATTATTTAACTTATATCAGATTAACAAAATCCCCGAAGATATTATGCCAATGATTATTTCAAAGCTGGGTAACAGCTCGGTGGCGACTTTACCAACATTGCTTGACATGTTGCGCAAAGAAAAGCTCAATGGCCATGACTTGAAACAAAGTGATGTTATTGTATTTGCTTCAGTTGGAGCAGGCATGAATATCAACGCGATGGTCTACAAGATGCAATAACCCTTTTGGGACTAATCTTTTTTGACAACCACTCCCTGTAACCTAATTAGGTAAGATTCAGGCCATAATTTGCCTGTGATTAATATATTGTTGGTCTTTGGATTGTATGCAATTCCATTTAAGACATTGACATGGTGATTCCTAGTCTTAATATTACTAGCCAAATAATCCAGATCAAGCTTATTCACTACTTCTGATTTATTGAGATCTATTTTTAAGATAAGATTTGTTTCCC
>CBDVAV010000401.1:0-5042 GCA_965372055.1 uncultured bacterium
GACAATAATGTCAATGATGGTAATTTGTTAGCCTATATGAATGTCGTCAAAGTAAATGCAAAGGTTTTAAAGAATCTTACCGAAGATCAAATATTTGATAAGTACGATAAAATTATTGGGGTTATTGATTACAAAGTGGCACAAAATAAGAATGTTGGGAAATTGGAAAAACAACGAACTACCATTACGAACATTTTATTGGAGCTGGTGGAGGTTAATTGTGAATTCATAGAAGGTAAATTGTTGCCAAAATATGAGGAATCCCCTGATGATTTGAAATTGGCGAAAAGAGTATTTGCATTGTCCCTTAAACAAAAATGTACTGATGCCCCGTATTTTGTAAAAGTCGCAAAAAGTATTTTTGACCTGGAACCTGATTATGGTATAGCCTGGGCAATAGGCAATAAATGCTTGGCAACCGGAGATTATGATTGTGCCGTTAATTATCTCAATGAGGCAATGAAACTAACCGATGATAATACAAAGATTGCCGACCTTTATTACAAGCTGGCTGGGATTGCCGTAAAGAAAGGCCAAAAGAGCCAAGCACGGGAATATGCTTTGAAAACGGTAAACGCTGATCCTTCCAGAAAAGATGCTTACAACCTGATTGCAATCTTATATTCCAATAGCTATGATGATTGTAGAAAAGGCGAAGACAAAGTAAAAGACAGGTTGGTTTTCTTGGCTGCATATGCAATGTACAGGAAAGCAGGCAATGCAAAAGGAATGGAAAGCGCAAAAATACAATTCCCATCAAGAGAAGAACTTTTTACTCGGAATTATGATCTCGGTTCAACCATGAATACTGGATGTTGGATAAACCAGCCAGTTGCACTGCAAACCAGGGATTAAGATATTCAATAAATTAATTCAAATGGTCAGGGGAGTCCACTGCCCATTTGAATTAATACCGGATGAAACCCGTATTTATCATATTTATTTTATCAGCCTTCTGGTCTTGTGAAGAAGATGTGAAAAGAATGACGGATTTTAAAGATTATTCCGGACCAGCCCAGATTATTTACAATGCGGTGATTCTTCACAGTGATTCAGGGACAGTAAAGGCCAAAGTTGTGGCTGATAAAATACTGGAGTTTGATAATGGTAATAAAGATTTGCCGTCTGGGGTATATCTGGAGTTTTTTAACTCATTAGGTCAAATTTCAGGTACCATGAAAGCAGACCATGCAGTGTATACAAAAGAAGATGAACTGTGGAGAGCCTGGGATAATGTGATCCTCAATAATATTTCAAGTGGCGAAAGATTAAATACAGAAGAGTTGTTTTGGGATCCACAAAATGAAAAAGTATTCACAGAAAAGTTCGTTCAAATCAGCACGAAGGATCAGGTATTATTAGGAAAAGGACTAATGGCCGACCAGGATTTTTCCTCTTGGCAAATTACCAAACCCACGGGAGAGCTAACCATTGAAGAATGAAGTTAGTTGATACTATTATTCTATCGTTAACTGTCGCTATCTTTGTAATCGGAGTACATCAAACGTTTACTGTTGGTTTAATGTATTCTTATTGGATATTCATGATCTCTATTATTCTACTGTTGATACTTAAGTTCCGTAAGGGCAAGAGGGGATTAATAGATCAAGGTAAATCCAAAAACAAAGTTTAATGGACATCTATTATCTTATTGGATCACTGGTTTTTTCTGCCTTCTTTTCAGGTATGGAAATAGCTTTTGTCTCCTCAAATAAACTTCATATCGAGGTTCAGGCGCAGAAAGGAGGTATTATAGGCAAAATATTAACAGGATTTCAAAATAAACCATCTCAATACATAGGGACAACCTTAATTGGGAATACCCTTGCATTGGTGATTTATGGGGTTTTCATAACTAGATTGCTTGAGCCCATTATTCTGACAAATTTGCCCGAATTTATGCGAAATGAGGTCTCAGCCTTGGTAATTCAGACAATTGTGGCCACAATGATTGTATTGGTGACTGCAGAATTTACACCAAAAAGTATATTTCTGGTAAATCCAGACAGAATGCTTTCAGCATTTGCTTTGCCAATGGCATTTATTTATTATCTACTCTATATCCCAGTTTATATTGTAGTGGGGCTTTCGAAACTTACAATTGTTAAATTATTCGGGATTGAGTATTCGGATGATAAACCCGTATTTGGACTCACAGACCTAAATGATTTCATCAAAAGAACCATGTCTCATGAGAAAAGCAATAATCCCAAGTCAGTATGGGTGGATACCAAGATATTTCACAAAGCATTGGAGTTTAAAACAGTTAAGGTGAGAGAATGCATGATACCTCGTACCGAGATAAAGGCAGTTGATTTAGAAGACACCAACTTTGAGGAACTTAACAAACTGTTTGTTGAAAGTGGCCATTCTAAAATTCTAGTATTTAAAGAGTCCATTGATGATGTAATTGGATATGTTCATTCTTCGGAATTATTCAAAAAACCACGGGATATAGAAAGTGTTATTACGCCTATCCCAATGGTTCCGGAAACATTGTTGGCCAATGAACTAATGATACAATTTATAGCAGAATTTAAAAGCCTAGCCCTGGTGATCGATGAGTTTGGAGGTACATCTGGCCTGGTGAGCATAGAGGATATAATAGAAGAAATTTTCGGGGAAATACAGGATGAACATGATGACGAAGATCTCGTGGAACAACAATTGGACAAATATAATTTTATACTAAGTGCACGTCATGAAATTGACTATCTAAACGATAAATATAATTGGAACCTACCTTTAGGGGAGTATGAAACTATAGGTGGATTCATACTATCAATCACTGGAGACCTCCCTAGGAAAGATGACATAATTAGGTTTTCAGATTACAGTATTACTATTCTTTCAATGGAGGACATAAGGATTGATACTTTAAAATTCAGTATTCTAAAGGATGATGATTGATCTTATTTATATAAAATCTATTGAATCAGGATTTTTGATTTTAACCAGATATTGAAGTAATTTTGCGGTCTTCATAATAAAAAAAATGGCTATAATTAATAAACTTAGAGAGAAAATGGGCCGCTTCTTAGTGATTGCGGTCGGATTTGCCATCATGTCTTTTATCTTGGCTGATTTGATGGGACCTAACTCAACCCTATTCGGTAACCAAAATGAAATAGGAGAGATCGCCGGGAACACCATAACTTTTGACGAGTTTCAACAACAGGTTGACAGGATGTCAGCTAATTATACATTGAATTTTGGGAGAAACCCTTCCGAAAGGGAACTGACCACGATAAGACAACAAGCCTGGGACTTTCTAATCATTGAGAACGCCTTTTACAAAGAATATCAAAAAATTGGAATGGATGTAAACGACAATGAAGTAGTGGACATGGTACAAGGCAGGAATATTAGTGCCGATATCAAGCAGTCATTTATCAATCCTGAAACCGGTGAGTTTGACCGGGATAGATTGTTAGGATATTTAAAAAGTGTTAAGGAAGCACCGGCACAACAACAAGCCGCATGGTATTTGTTTGAAAGCAATCTTCGTCCTAATAGACTAAGGATCAAATTTGATAACCTCTTGTTAAAGACCAATTACGTTACCGAAGCTGAAGCAAAAAAAGAATATGAGGAACAAATTACTGCCGCAGAAGTTAAATATCTTTATGTTCCTTATTTTTCCATTGACTCAACAGGAGCGGTAACCGAAAGCCAGCTCCAAAATTATTTAAGCGACCATTCTGGTGAGTTTCAGGTTGAAAACACAAGATCAATGGATTATGTAAGTTTTCCCATCGAACCCTCAACTGAGGACACTGCCTACTTTATACAGGAAATGGAAGAACTTAAAACACAAATACAGGCAGTTAGTGACGATTCGGTTTTTGCCAAAATTAGTTCCGATGGGCAGAACTCTTTTGGAACCTACAACATCAGTAATTTACCCCCCCAAATTGCTGATATCCATGAATCTTTAGCCATAGGGGAAGTATTAGGCCCTGAATTAGAGGGCGCTTTCTTAAAGCTTTACAAAATATCGGATATTTATGAAGACACTATATATCGGGCAAAAGCCAATCACATATTAATAAAGTCCACTGATGATAGCAATAGTGCTAAAGCCGAGGCGAGAAAAGAAGCGAACAGGATATTGAATGAGATCCAAACCGGTGCTGATTTTGCCGAAATGGCCACACAATTTGGCCAGGATGGAACTTCATCACGTGGAGGTGATCTTGGTTGGGGCATCCAAGGGCGTTCCTGGGTCTCTGATTTTGAGAAACCTATTTTCTCGGCTACACAAGAAGGTCTGATAAACAGAATAATTGAAAGTGAATATGGTTATCACATAATTGAAGTGACAGGTGTAAAATCCAACGTGAATTACAAAATAGCTTTTATCGAAAGGGAAATTACACCTAGTGATGATACAAGAAATAGGATATTCAGACAAGTAGGGTTATTTCAAGCAGCAAGCGTTAACAAAAACGATTTTTACAACAATGCAAACAAGGATTCCATTCAAGTCAACAATGTTGATAAAGTAGGGCCTAATCAACAATTTGTTACAGGTCTTGGGGATGCCAGAGGGATTGTGCAATGGTTATATAATACCGCTTCAACTGGCCAGGTATCAGAGGTATTTGAGTTGGGGAATTATTATGTAACTGCTGTAATGACTGGTGAACAGGAAAAAGGCACGGCTGATTTAAACGATGTTAGAATTCAGGTTGAATCCAAAGTTAAAAACCAGTTGAAAGCTGAAATGATAAAACAAAATTTGAACGGCCTAACTGGCACCCTTGATGAAATAGCTGCAAACTATGGGTCTGGGGCAAACGTATATTCATCCAACGACCTGAAGATGAATGCCAGCTTCTTGTCTAACGTTGGATTAGCTCCTGAGGCAGTAGGTGTGATTTTTGCATTAGAAGACGGAGAAAGGTCAAAGACAATTATAACCAATGGAGGTGTAGTAATTGTTGAAATGACGACTCTTTCACCAGCTTCTGAAATCGCTGATTACACCACCTACAAAGACCAGTTACTTCAAAGCTTGAACAACAGCACTGCATTTGGCC
>CBDVAV010000402.1:0-5036 GCA_965372055.1 uncultured bacterium
GTGGGGGAGTCCAGGGAATAATATTTGGGTGACTGCAATAATGGGAGCTATAAAACGAAACATTGACCTTCCTGATCCACCAGCGGGTGCACCTGGCATGTTCAGATGCGCACAGCCGGGCCTTGTAGCAAATTTATTCAACGAAGAAGGATTGAAGGTGGGCATTGAAAAAGTACTTACGGGTACCATGAACTGTAGTTCGAGTGACCAATATTGGAATTTCATGAATGATGTTGCAGCTCCTGTAGTAGCCGCATTTAAAGAGGCGGACGAAGAGAAAATGACAAAAATAAAAAAGGAAGTATATGAATTGCTGGATCAAAAATTACCGGGAGTGGTAAAGAATATTCCTTTCGAAGCAAGGTTGATCACGGCAGAAAAAGTTGCTTGAGCTAGCATAGGGTTTCGTGTTTTGAGTTGCTTGTATCATGAAATTCCAGGCAAGTATGGGTTGAAGCATAAAACGCCCACTAATGGACACTGTTTTGTTTTGCTGATGGACAATTTCAAAAAGAGTTGTATTGTTATAATGTAGATAATGTATTGACATTTAGTTGTTTACAACTATGGCATAAGGCTTGATAAGCTATATTGACGAGCAATAGATAGCTATGATAAAGAACTACATTAAAATCACATTTAGACACTTACTGAAATACCGCGGGTATACAGCAATCAATTTAGTAGGACTGTCGCTTGGGCTGGCAATTGGAGTATTAATATTGCTTTTTGTTACTGATGAATTGGCCTATGATAAATTTCATCAAAAAGGTGATAGGATTTATAAGGTAACCACTGCTAATCCAAAAGGTGGGGGGATGGAAACCAACGCCTGGCCCGTAGCCTATAAATTAAAAACGGATTTTCCAGAAGTGGAAGCGGTATTATACACTAGAAAGGCCCCATCAAATCTCATGGTCAACTATGAAGGCCACCGCTATGAACATGATGTCTTTTATGCAGGTGAAGATTTTTTCAAAATTTTCTCATTTAAACTTACAGAAGGTGACCAGGGGACAGCTTTAAAGGACCCGTTCTCGATTGTCATTACTGAGGAAATGAAAAGAAGGTATTTCTCGTCAGAAATTGTATTGGGTAAGACTATTACATTACGTGATTCTTTGGAATTTACTATTACCGGAGTAGCAGAAAGCATTCCCAAACAATCGCACATTCAATTTGATATGCTGGCCTCGTTTTCCACTTATGAAAAACTTGGCTGGTTCAGTTATAGTGAGGGATGGGGGAATTTTAATGTACGGAATTATATGCTTCTAAAGGAAGGGGCAAATATCAATGATATTAAAGAAAAAGCCTCTGGGCTTTATATGGACAATGTTGGAGATTGGTTGAAAAAAATGGGCATGGAATTTTATGTAAATTTTATTCCTTTGGATGAAATTTATCTAAAATCAGAATTTAGCAATGGTTTTGGCCCGCAAAGTTCCATTAAGCAGGTTTATCTGGTATCATCCATTGCAGTTTTTGTTATTCTGCTTGCCTGTACCAATTTTGTAAACCTCACCACCGCCAGGGCGGTATACAGGGCAAAAGAAATAGGGCTTAGGAAAATAGCCGGATCCACCAGGTCAGTGCTTTTTTGGCAGTTTATGAGCGAAGCTTTAATACTGACATTAATTGCTTTTAGTTCGGTAGCTATATTGGTTGATTTTATGCTACCATCCTTTAACAAATTAATGGGTAAAACCTATGAACTTCAATCCTTATTCAATGCCAATGTTGTGATTGGACTTTTATTTTTGATCATAATAGTATCCCTTCTGGCTGGATTTTACCCTGCAATTGTGCTTTCTGGCTATAAACCTTCAGAGGTATTAAAGGGAAGAATGCAGTCCAGTAATAAGGGTATAAGGCTCAGAAGGTCCTTAGTGGTTTTTCAGTTTTTGATTTCAGGAGGGTTGGTATTGGCCACTTTGGTGGTTCTTGACCAATTGGATTTCATGAGGAATCAGGATTTAGGTTTTGACAAGGAACAAATCCTCGTGATGGACGTAACCAGAGTGCCAAGGTCAGCATCTCACGAAGGGTTTAAAAACTCACTGAAATCTTTAAGTGGAGTTGAAAATGTTTCATTTACCAATGCTCTCCCTGGTAGGCCAGGTTGGCAGGGTCAATGGGCATACCCTGAAACCATTGAAGAAGGTAACCAAATAGACACCGAGTATATGGCCATTGATGAGAATTATATAGGCACCCTCGGTTTGGAGTTGATTGCAGGAAAGAACTTTGACGTGAATAATAAAACCGAAACGGAAGATGGCCTGATCATCAATCAAACTACCGTGAAGAAAATGGGATGGCAAACTCCTGAAAATGCAATTGGAAAGAAAATAGTATCCCCTTCAGAGAGGCCTGCCGGAACTGTGATAGGCGTTGTGAAGGATTATCATGGGGTGGGTTTACAAGAGCATATATGGGCCAAGGCTATGGATTATTCCAGTCAGGATTATGGACGTTACTATGCAGTTCGATTCTCAACAGGTCAAACATCCGATCTTATTAAAAGTGCTAAACGTCTTTGGAGTGAAAACCTTGGAGACTATCAATTTGAATACTTCTTTTTAGACCAGGATTTTAACCGACAATATCGATCGGAAGAAAGATTAATGCAAGTGTTTATAATTTTTACATTTTTGACCATTGTTATAGCCGGTATTGGTTTGCTTGGCCTGGTTTCTTTCATTGTGCTTTCACGTGTCAAGGAAATTGGCATCAGGAAAGTATTGGGCGCTAATGTGTCGAGTATTGCCCGTCTCCTTTCCAAGGAGTTTGTTATTCTGGTAATTATAGCCAATTTAATCACCTTCCCTTTGGTATGGTACTTTGGTTACAAATGGCTTAATGATTTTGCATATCACATAGATATCAACCCCTTGATTTTCTTGATTACTTTAATTATCACCTTATTTATTGCCATTGTCCCTGTAATTATTCAAACCATTAAAGCGGGAAAAATGAATCCCGTGGATGTACTCAAGGTTGACTAACTAATTAATAGGTTGACTAAAATACTGAATACTGAATACTAAATACCCCTAAGCACAATGCTCAAGAATTACCTCAAAATTGCCATAAGAAACTTACTCAAGCAAAAGCTCTTTTCTTTTATCAATATCCTTAGTCTAACCGTGGGGCTAAGCTGTTCCATGCTACTCTATCTATATGTTCAGGATGAACTGAGTTTTGATAAGTTCAATGCCAATAAAGATTCAATTTATCGGGTAATACAAGTAAATAATCTTCCCGATGGCAGTCTTGGATATGAAGGAATTTCCCATTCGATTGGTTTTGGGCCTGCATTGGTTGCCGAAAATCCATCAATAGAAACTGCTATTCGTTTTTTCAGGCCATGGCCAGAAGGGAAATATTACATCAAACAAAAGGACAATAGCTTTAATGACGTGGTATTGTATGCTGATTTTGAACTGTTTGATGTATTTAGCTTTCCATTGGTTAAAGGGGCAATTGATAAAAGCAATCTTAATAGTATAGTTCTAAGTGAAGATGCTGCTCAAAAATACTTTGGGGTAGAGGATCCCATAAATAAGACCCTGTCCATAAGGCTTGAAAATGAATATGTGGATTTCGCCGTAACAGCTATTTGTGAAAATATTCCATCCAATTCCAGTGTTCAATTTGATGTTTTGTTACCATTTGACCACATAGCAAAAATGGGTGCATTAAAACAATGGCAAAATTCATGGGGTTTTGGAGCGATTGTCACTTATATAAAATTAATGGAAGGAACAGATCCTGCTTCATTAAAAACCAATTTGGCAAAATTGATGGCTACCCATTACCCAAACTATGCCGAAATTGCAAAAGCGAGGGGTTATAAAAGCACAAGTGATTACAGACATTACAGATTGGAGCCGCTACTTGATATTCACTTCAACACCAAAGTAAAAGAAGGTCTTGTCCCTTCCAGTGACCCGATGTATTCTTATATCCTTATGATTCTGGTAATTTGTATTTTGGCAATTGCTTGTATCAATTTCATGAACCTTAGTATATCGAGGTCAGCCAATCGGGTAAAAGAAGTTGGTCTGCGCAAAACAATAGGAGCCATAAAAGGGCAATTGATCACTCAATTTTTAGGAGAATCCATTTTACTATCACTACTGGCCTTTGGTATTTCAATACTCTTAGTGGATTTATTATTACCGGTTTTTAACTACCTGATCGATAAGCAAATTGACATAGCTGACCTATTTTTCTGGCAATCTATTTTCGGGATTGTTGGAATCAGCATATTAGTAGGAATCATTGCTGGTGTCTATCCGGCATTTATCCTTTCCAAATTCAATATCAGGGATACCTTGTCAGGTTCGAATGGTTTTGGAGGGTCCAACATGTTTACAAAAGCAATGGTGACTTTACAATTTGGTTTATCCATTGTCCTCATTATTGGAATGATAGTTATGAACAGGCAAGTCAATTTTTTGAAAAACAAAGATTTAGGATTTGATACCAATCAGGTTCTGGTACTTAAAAATGCACAAATAAGGGAAACTTCCATTTACAGTCATTTAAAACAAGCTGGAGTTAATCAAAGTAGTATTATCTCGATTTCTTCCGCCAGCCAGACATTTGCAAATCCTTCGGGTTTGGGGGGAAGAGGTTTTTCTTATAAAGGGGAACAAAAACGTGTTGGGATGATACAGGTAACAGAAGGTTATTTGGAAACCCTGGGTATCAAATTGGTAGAGGGGCGCAATTTCAATATCAATATGTCTTCTGATCTGGACAAGGCGGTGATTATAAATGAAGCCTGCCTTAAGGATTTTGACCTGGCCGTCGATGATAACTTTCAGGAGTTGACCAGGTCACCTGATACCGATCCCAAGGTAATAGGAATCATGGGGGATTTCAATTATTCGACCTTAAAGATTGGGGTATTGCCCATGTTGATTATGCTCACGGAAGAGCAGACATTGGAAAATATTTTTATTAAATCTTCAGGTGAACATACCAAAGAAGTAATAGCTTTCTTGAAAAAGGAATGGAAAGTTGTG
>CBDVAV010000403.1:0-5034 GCA_965372055.1 uncultured bacterium
AAATATTTTATGATTTATAAACGACCTAAGATGCGATTTGGGGAACTTTAAAAATGGAATCTGGGGGTTCGTATTATTTTCTTGGGTTCTTTGATTACCGGAAGAGCATACGTCAGGAGAATTTCATGTGAAGTAGGTTGCTTTGCGCTCTGCTCCTCGATAATATAATCAAATGAGTAGCCCAACCTTAGGGAATTATCCTTTAATAAACTATATCCCAGGATAATAATGGCTGCTTCAGACTGCCTGAATGAAATCCCGCCCCACATTTTATTGTTATAGGTAGCAATTGCACCTATATCAAATGAATATTGACTAAAGTCGGTTTTGATTAGAACGGCTGGGGAAATGGTTATGTTAAAGTTAAGCTGATAGTCAAATCCCCCGGTAATGGTAAAATTGTTTTCAAGGGCACTTCTTTGGTCTGAGTTACCAAAATCAAACTCTGATTTCAGAACATGGTTCAGGCTAATGCCTCCATAATATTTTCTTGCCCGGTAATAAAACCCTATGGCCATATCTGGCCTTATCTGAGATTCCCTGCCACTGCGATTTAATAAGGGGTCATCCTGGTCTACAGGTCTATATTTGCTAAAGTCCAAGGATTGCGAAAAAATCCCAAATCTTAAACCAGCACTAATTTTAGCATCTTTTATCTCATGGTGATAGGCATATGACATTTGTACCTCTAGATTGTTCTGTGGTCCAAGGTTATCATTCACAATGTGCAGTCCCACGCCACCTTTAATTTTATATATAGGGGTGGTTGCACTTATTACCTGGGTGTTTGGATTTCCACCTGAACCATCGAAAGAAGTTTTAAATCCAGCCCATTGGGTTCTATGTACTATGGTGAATTTTGTAAAACCCTCAACTCCAGCGAAGGCGGGGTTATAATACAGAGTATTATTCATGAATTGGCTGAATTGAGCATCTTGTTGTGCAATTATCGTTTGCGCACTACAAAATATTAGGACAAGAAGAATTAAAAAGTGTCTGTATTTCATCTTATGGTTAATCCTATCAATAAATATAAGCTTTTACCTAAACATCCCAAACTACAACCCTACCCATAAGAAGTAAGGTTGGAGTAATAAATGTTGGTTTTAGTTTACTTCGCGTTGGTTTTCTTAATATATAGTTCAAGTGCCCCAGTCATTGAAGGTGCCTCTGGTAATGGTGCTTTTACATCAAGAATTAAGCCAGCTCTCTCCACCGCCTGGGCGGTAGTAGGGCCAAAAGCAGCAATTCTAGTATTGTTCTGTTTAAAGCCAGGAAAATTCACAAACAGGGAGTTTATTCCTGAAGGGCTAAAAAAGGCTATGATATCATATTTTATCTCGGCAAGATCAGAAAGGTCACTTGCTACGGTTTTATAAAGTATCGCTTCACTGAAATCATATTCATTTTCTTTCAGAAAATGAGGAATATCATCTTTCCTTATATTGGAGCAAGGAAAGATATATCTGTCGTTTTTGTGTTTTTTCAAGACCTCAATTAAGTCTGTCGGTGTTCTGGCCCCTGTGAAAATCTTTCTTTTTCTTATAACAATATATTTCTGTAAATAATTGGCTGTTTGTTCAGAAATACAGAAATATTTCATGTCCGCGGGTATATCAATCTTGATCTGCTTACAAAGATCAAAAAAATGATCCACTGCATTTCTACTTGTGAAAATAATGGCCGTATGGCTTAGAATATTAATTTTCTGCTGCCGAAACTCTTTTATGGATACGGGTTCGACTTGTATAAATGGTTCAAAATCAATCTTAATGTCGTATTTTTTTGCCAATGCGAAATAGGGGGAATTTGGGTTCGTCGGCTTAGGTTGAGATACGAGTACACTTTTTACTCTAGCAAATCTGTCCTTCACCTTTTTGCTCATAACTTCATCCAACATGTTAATCTATTTTAATTGAGTATAATCCTCGTGATTATAGCTAAGGGTATAATTTCTGTGGCGCAAAGGTAGGAAAATAAATGGAGAATTCTATGTTGGGAAAAGATCATTAGTCTTAAAAATATAATTAAAGTCCTCAATACGAACATTGTGATTATCAGTGGGATGAAAATCTGATATTTATCAAAGGTGTACCATTTTAAAACAAATTTAATAAATACAAAGATTACTAGAATAGGCAATAACCCTCCCAACGAGACTCTGATAAGACTTAAAAAATGAATTTTTGAAAATCCATTAATTCTAAATAGACCTGTAAAATACCTGATGAGCCACTCTTTGAAAACCAGCCCGATAAATACTCCTAAAATGAGTAAAATCCAAATGGCAATTGGCATAATCAGATTATCAAATTCCAAATAAAATCCTAAATGATTATTGCCCATAAAATCGACAGATATAAAAAGCAAGGAAAAAATCATGCCGTATAAGGTATACACATGTAAACTTGTGGCTTCATAGATTTTGACCCTAAACAAGTTATCTCCCATACCACGCAATGAAAGTATTTTGGAATACGAAACAAATGCAGTGGCATTTTTAGGATCTCTTTTGTAAAGGAAAATCCAAAATCCCAATATTATTACAGTTGAAGCAATAAAGAATTCATTGAAATAACTTTTGGTTCTCGTTGAAATATGGCTATTGCCTTCCAATTGTTTAACCGGTACCGCTAAATAAGTCGATATTTTTTTCGATTTAAGTATTGGGTTATAGAGGGTAAGAAAAATTTCCTCCTTAATTTGTTTCTGTAGTTCAGGCACATTAAAAACCAATACCGTATCCTTATCAAAGCTGCTTTTCATTTTGTCGTTAAAATAAACTGAAGTGTGTTTCGGGATTTCAAGCACTAAATAATCTTCCATATCCTTATTTATTATGATTGAAATGGATCTTGGACTTGAATCCTTTACTAAAATATAGGGGACATATCTGTTCTGTCCGTGATCATACACCAACCACTTTTCCTGTAAATCTTCTACTTTTATATGACTTTCCTGGGCAAACACCATGTTCCCAAATATCATTAATGCCAGAATTACAATTCCCCTACTATTTAACACTTGTCTGAGATATGTCATAATTAATAAATCTGGTGTAAATTATCAGAATTTGGCCACGTAACCAAAGTGGAATTTCGATAAATTCGGGTCTACCTGCTGATTTTTCGAACTCCCTAGCGCGTATGCCAAATTTATGATGCCATTGTTTACATTAAGATTGATGCCTGCCCCAAATCCCATGGGGTGATCTTTTGATTTCGTATTGTTGACTTCCTGGCCAATAAAAGCCTGGTCATAGAAGACAAAAATAAAAGAGTCCCTGGAAAAATAAACCCGGGGCTCAATTTTAAATAGTAGATATTCTGATGCAAAGAAAAAGTTTTGATTAAACCCCCTTAAAGTTTTCAAACCTCCTAATCTGAACAAATCGTTCAAAAACAGGTTATCATTAAATAATTTGGCAAATTCAGTTTTTACTGCAAGATACAATCTGTGATGCAACCGATGATAAGTTGTAAATCCTCCCCTGGCTTCAAATTGTTGATCTTTGAGGTCAATTGAAGAATAAAGAGTTGGATCCAGGCTGATATTTGGTTTGATTTTTTTTGAGCCTACTGAAAAATCCATGAAATAAGTCAGCCCTTTCCTGGGTGAAACCGGATGATCCAGCTTTCGATAATCCACACGCACTCCGTATGAATTGATATCAAAATCGGAGAATGGTGGAAGGGCAATCTGATCGGAAAACTGATTCGAACTGCTTATTCTCCCTGATTTGATTTTGGAAAAGAGTTGAAAATCAATTCCTGATCCAAATAAATAACTGAGGCCAAACTTCGCAGTTATATTAAAGTATGATGTATCTTCTTTTAGCAGGTTTAATGATGTGTTGAAATTAAGATTGGTGTTTAACAGATTGGGATGCAGATAATCCATGTCAAGAAACTGGGATTCTTTTCTTACTCTTTGCCAGTCAACTTTTAATCTTTTTCCTGAATTGAACAGGTTATTGATTGACAGATCGAACTGCCCTGTTACCAAAACCCTATTATTTGAACCTTCTTTTGGTAAAATGCCAATTATGCCATCAATCTTATTTACCGGGCGATCTTCAATTTCAATGTAGATGGATGACTCATCATTTTGAAATGTTTGTTGTACATGATTTTTCATGGTAATGAAATCCAAAAAATTCAGCTTGCCCGGAATTGAATTTAGTTTCTTCTCCTCATAAATTGAACCCGGTTGTACACCCAGGTATTTTTCAAGAAAACTTTTCTTTACACTATTACTGCCTATTATCTTTAACGACTCAAATCTGATTAACGGACCAGCTTCGTAATGTAATGAGGCCGATAAAGAGGCATCATTAAGTTTGATGGAATCAAGTTTAATGCTTGCAAAAGGGTGACCATGATTTTCACTATATTCGATAATTGATTCGAATAATCTTTTGAGCTTGCTTGTTTTGACAAATTTTCGATTAAAATTCTTCTCCGAGTAACCGGTCTTATTCAATATATTTTCAGGAAGGTTCCCTTGGCCCAGTTTTACCCATTCAAACCGTTCACCGATTGATAGATTTGCCCTTACTATGTCATTATCATATTTAGTGCTATCAATTGAGGCCAGTAAATATCCTTCAGCATGAAGTCGGTTTATCAACTTCACTAATGCCAGTTTAAGTGATGCCGAATCCCCACTGGCGTTATTTGTTTTTTCTATCCAATTAAGCTCAGGTGGTACTTCTTCAGAAAGTATTTCCAAATTAAATTTCTGACCAAAAATCGAATGGCAAAATAAAAATACTACTACCAATATGTAATTTACCTTAATCAAGAAATCTCTATTTTTGTCAAAAATACAATTTCAATTAAGCATTTGGCGGGAATTTATATCCATATTCCATTTTGTAAGCAAGCATGCCATTACTGTGATTTTCATTTCACAAGTTCTTTAAGGCACAAATTTTCATTGTTGGCAGCTATTGAAAAGGAAATATTTATGCAAAGGTCCTTTCTTAAAGGAGTTGGTATCGATTCAATATATTTTGGCGGGGGTACCCCATCT
>CBDVAV010000404.1:0-5000 GCA_965372055.1 uncultured bacterium
CCCACATGAATAAACTCTCCTACAGAAAAATCTACAGAAAAATCAGACAAGAGACCAATAATGCCAGAGCCCCAATTTCTCGAAGAGTTAGCGCCTTGGCCAGCGTGGTCAGAATGATAATGCGACAGAATAAAATAATCAATATGAGTTCCTCCAGTAATATCCTGTATGCGAGAATATACATGTTCACGACCCGAAGTAAAATTGGTTGGCTTTTGACCTCCTCTGGGCTCTCCAAGATCATATAATAAAGTCTTTCTTTCGGGTGCTGGCCCAACTACCAACATAGCATCAGCCTGACCAATGTTAAATAAATAAAATTCGAGCAAACTGGAAGTCACATCTTCGACTGGTTCAGTAGTCTCCGCAGAAGGATCTGCCGTTTCTTCAAGACTTTCTTCAGAAGGTGGTTGTAATTCTGCAGTTTCCTCACTTTCAATTAATGCTTTTAGCTCATTTAGGGATTGTTCATCTTCTTCACCCCAGGAATGATCTACAATCTCCTGTTCATCACTAGATTTATCTTCATTGGTTGTCTCGGCTGAACATCCAAATAAGAAAATTAATACTACAA
Source organism: uncultured bacterium (assembly GCA_965372055.1). Classification (GTDB taxonomy): domain Bacteria; phylum Bacteroidota; class Bacteroidia; order Cytophagales; family Cyclobacteriaceae; genus CBDVAV01. Next base: position 575 of record CBDVAV010000404.1, read on the forward strand.
GGCTCAATGGTATAGAAAAGTCGGTTTTCAAAACTATCAGCTTTTTCATAGGTGAAAAATTATTTAGTAATTAACGAAGATAAAATGGGTATACTTATTTGTTACAAGCATGAAATTACATACTATTCACAAAACTTACTTTTGAGCTAGGGAATAAATACCCTAAAAAAGTGCGGCAAATACCTAATTATAACCACCAATCGTTTGTATTGCAATAAATTTATTCTGCTAAATTTTAATGTTACCCCTCTATCCGATATACTAATTACCCCAATTTGTCTTAGTCTTCCAGCCAAGACAAATGGTGACTGATACCGATTTGCCTTCAAAAAGTAACAGCAATAGCTCTATAATCAGTAGTAAAACAGAGCGCAACAGGACAGCCCCTCAAAGTTTGCAGATAGCCTGATCTCCCCCATTTTGTCCTTAGGGGAAACAGACTATTGTGTTTTTTCAATGCTTTTATACTTCATAACTAACTTCCGGGACACTTTCCCTTTCCCCTAAGGCACGTTAAGGGAAACGGACATGCAACTGCCGAAAGTTCATTCTGAACCAATGTAAAATTGATAAGGCATTCTTTATTAATATGGAAAGGTTAAAAGTTCGGTGCTAGTCCAAGTTGATCTTTATTCTTTTTTGTATAATCTCGCGTTGGACATCTGTTAAGCTTAACTTTTCCTTATTGATTTGCAGTGGCGATAACTTCACCCTAAAAATGAATGGCCACCAGCAGCGGATGATCTGCCAAAGGGTTCTGGAATAGTTTTCATCGACCCACCTTACCCGTTTGGCATTAAAGTGCCAAGCGAAACCTTGCCCTGGGGATGGGTCGGGGTTATCTTCCCCTCCAGCATTATGTGCATGCCTACCGCCGGTGCGCATTACCATGCCACAATCAACGATGCGTACACAGCCGTCCACTGGAAAAAATGATCCTGGAACGCTTTCGCCTGTGGGTAAGTGTCTTACCATCAGGAACACTGCCTCATTGTTGGCAGAATCTTCATGCAGCAGTACACCAAACATAGTGTTGTTTGGACTAAGCCCTGCTGGAGCTTGGCTTGGTGCTGTGCTGGGAGAGCTACCTGCATCAGAGATAGTCAACATTTCACCTTCAGTACCATAGCGTTCCACAATTAGCCATTCATGACTAATAATGGTGATCACATGAGGTCTAAAATAGTCGGGAGCAATGCCAATCTCATTGTGCATGGCTACCTTGAAATTTCTTAGTAACATTGGATTTGATAGGTTTAATTTGGTTATCAAGATATGGGGAAAGTATAATATTCATTTTACCAAGGCTGAAGAAATACCTATATAAAGTGTGGTAAATACACTGAAAAGCACCTAATTCTATAATCAAGGGCTGTTTGGCAAAGGAAAAATAATCCAACAAAATCAAAAGCTGCTTCCACTAAATATTGAGACAATGGCTGAACCAATGAGAATAATGAGAGGTACGTTGACTTTCATGAATATAAAATTTGTCTTCTAACAATTATAACAGTTCTCCTATTGATAAATCCCTCCTTGAGTTAATCTAAAGTTATAGAATGAACAGAGAACTCCCAATTCTTTATAAGCTTTTAGAAGACGTTTAGCAGATAGAGACTCCCTGCCGATCCAAGCAAATCAAGGAGACCATTATGGATTTTTGGCTGGAAGATTCATTCGAATTGGGTTGAAATGTGCTAACTTGATTTTTGGTACTCTTGGGAGAGTATTATAATTCTATTTCTTTTTGTAATTAGGTTCTTTATTATAAGCACGATTAAATCCCTTTTCATAACAACCTTTAGAAAAACCATGTTTTAGACAGTGAAACAAACCTTTAAGTACAGCACTTTTTATTTCTGGATCCATAGCAGAACCGCCAGATATTGCATGCGCCATTCGTTCGGCTTCATTTGCATATTGCCTGGCGATATCTCCATTTCTTATTTTTTTTGGTTCTTTTGACTCCATCACATTAGACCTGGGAGGCATAAAAAATTTTCGATCTTTAGGTATTTGTTTCCAATTCTTTACTCCGCCATTCATTTGAACAATAAGTTTTCTAATAAGTCTGTTTTTTTTATCTGAAAGACCTAGTACTGGATCCTTATAAAAATCCCATATAGCCGTTCCCATATTTTGTACTTGATCGATTTCACCTAGTTTAGTGTCACCGACTGGGACAATAATATGATATGGCAGTTCCTTTTCCTTTTTTGCATTTAGAACAGTAATTGCTTTATTCCCTTGTTGCACCGCCTGCTCGCCTTGCTGGAGGGTATGCGTCAACTCATGAGCCAGCAAATGTTTCCCTGAACTACTCGTAGGGCTATATTTTCCAGTGTTAAAATAAACATGGTTGCCATGCGTAAAGGCCTGGGCGTTGAGTTCCTTGTTCATTTGAACGGCATTGCTGCCAGTATGCACTTTCACCTTGCTAAAGTCAGCCCCTATCCTACTTTCCATGAAGGAACGGGTATTATCGGGTAACGGGCTGCCACCACTCTTGCTGTTACTGAGACGGCTTTCGAGGGAAGCGCCATTTGTTTCACTTTTCAGTGAGAAATGTTTGGTTTGCACAGGTGGTTTTCCTGACTCCGCTATAGCTCCGATAGGCAAGTCCTCTTCTGCTTCTTGTTTTCGAATAAGCTTAGGAGCTATTTCTTTATCCTCCTCATCCTGAAGTTGAAGCTTTGGCTTTACTTCTTCTTCCACCACTGGTTGGAGTTGTAATTTGGGTTTTACATCTTCCTCTACTTCAGGCTGAAACTGTAGTTTTGGCTTTAGTTCGTCTTTCTCTTCCTCCTGTTTTTGGATCAGCATGGAGTTTATTTCTTCTTTCTCCTCCTCCTGTCTTTGGATCAGCTTGCGGGCTACTTCTTCTTTCTCCTCCTCTTGTCTCTGTACCCAGCGAGTTATGCCAGCCGCCAGCGGCTCTTTTTGCACCTGTTTATCTTCAGCTTCACAAGCAGCACATTTTCGTTGAACATTTGTGGGCTCTGGTGTGTTTACATGCCGAAGTCCCATTTGGGACGAAGGCATGGACATTACCTTATCAGCTACCTTGTCCGCCTCCTGCCCGTATTTGTAATTGGGTTTACTAATGGTGAGCTTGGCTTGGATGGATAAGGTCTTAGCTGAGTGAGATAAACCATTTCTCGACCTTGACTGCTTATTGGTCGATGGTTTTAGTTTATTGGTTTTGATAGCTGTAGTCATGATTTTATCATTTTTTATATGTTACAAATATATTATACGTCAAGTCACATTTCGGAAGACTTGCGACAACGAATGTATTACTGCTCTATAACTGCGAAAGGCTTAAATTTGCCTGTAAAATTTACTGAAAAAGAAACACTTCCAGCCACCTTCGATGCTTCAAGCCGAGCCATTGCAATAGTTACATATTCTGCAAAAAAACCTCCACAATTTCCAGGGCAAAAATCTATTGCATCTATAACAGTATAATTAATGTAAGGAGTCACTTTAAATTTTTTAGGAGTGTTTGGTAGCGGTGCAATTCTAACTTTCACTTGAGCTAATCGAGAATCTTTAGCTTTCTTTGATGAGCCAACACCACCAGCTATAAGACCTGGAATAGTTTTTGGGTCAGCAAAACTCATTTCATTCTTATCCCCCTCTTTATTAATCTTCTCAATTTCATTCTTAATTAGATCAGAAACATCTCCTTTGTTATTCCCTGAAATTCGCTTATAGAAGTTTGAAGATTTCCTGTCTAATCTCGTTTGGAGTTCTGTCATTAAGAAACATGTTGTAGCACTAGTAGCTGAGTGAGTTTCAAAAGCATTTTTAAATTTTTTACTCTTGAGCTCCCCAGCACTCCCACCTCCGGTCAAGTACTTTTCCCAAAGGTTTCTAAACTCAGGCCCATGTACATCAACATATTTTTTTAGAAACCTATCTATATACCACTTATCCGAAGAAATGAAAGGATTATATTTTGTAGTTAGGAGACTTGATTCAGTGATATCTTTATAAGATGGATTTTTAATGCCTTTAAGGAGGCTGGGGTAAGGTTTTTTACACCACTTGCCACAGCGCTTTTGAGTGCCTTATTCAATTGTAGGGCATGGGGATGTCTGAATATTCTGAGTAGGGCTTTGGTGTGTTTGTTGCACCACATGCGTCAACTCATGTGCCAACAAATGCTTACCTGAGTTGCTGCCAGGATCGTATTCCCCCTGATTGAAGTAAATATCATTACCATGAGTGAAGGCATGGGCATTAAGTTCCTTGCTCATCTGGACAGCATTGTTACTAGTGTGAATTCTAACATTACTAAAATCTGTCCCTATCCTACTTTCCATAAAGGATCCGGTATCATCAGACAAAGGCGTACCACTACCCTTACTTCCATTGAGACGGCTTTCTAAAGAAGCACCTGAAGTTTTATCAGTAATAGGTG
>CBDVAV010000405.1:0-4996 GCA_965372055.1 uncultured bacterium
AAGGGAACTTTACTGGTAAAAGTGGAATACTTTAATCCCGGAAGTTCCATAAAAGACAGGATAGCAGTTAAGATGATCGAGGATGCCGAGAAAGAGGGCAAACTTAAACCAGGAGGCACAATTATTGAAGGCACTGCCGGGAATACTGGAATGGGGCTGGCTTTGGCCGCTATTGCCAAAGGTTATAAATGTATATTTACCCTGTCTGATAAACAATCTCAGGAAAAGTCAGATATATTAAGGGCCATGGGAGCCGAAGTAATCGTTTGCCCAACAAACGTTGCTCCTGATGACCCCAGATCTTATTATTCCGTAGCTCAAAAGTTGACAGATGAAACCCCAAACTCATTTTATCCCAATCAATATGATAATATCAGCAACTTTGATGCACACTACGAGAGTACAGGGCCTGAGATATGGGATCAGACGGAGGGGAAAGTAACTCATCTAGCCGCTGGAGTCGGTACCGGTGGTACAATATGTGGCATCGCTAAATATCTTAAAGAACAAAATTCAAATGTGGTCAGCGTGGGAATTGACAGTTATGGCTCAGTCTTTAAGAAGTATAAAGAAACAGGGGTTTTTGATAAAAGTGAAATTTATCCATACCTAACCGAGGGGATCGGTGAGGATATTCTACCTAAAAACGTTGATTTTGATCTAATCGATACTTTTATAAAAGTCACCGATAAGGATTCGGCAGTTATGACCAGGCATTTGGCCAGGGAGGAAGGATTGTTTGTTGGATGGTCTTCCGGTGCTGCCGTGCATGGAGCCTTGGAATATGCTCGCGAACACCTCAAAGAAGGAGATATTATGGTAATCATTTTGCCTGATCATGGTACTAGGTACCTTGCAAAAGTTTTCAATGATAATTGGATGAAGGATCATGGCTTTTTAGAATCCATGGATTTTGCTACGGCCAAAGACATCATTGAGAGTAAAAATGGACAAGGTGAGCTATTTACTATAGAAAAAGACATGAAAGTAGGAGAGGTGATTACACTATTGAATAAAGAAGGTATTTCCCAAGTACCAGTAATTGACCATGAAGATTTTGTTGGTAGTGTTACAGACACCAAGCTGTTGCATGAACTGATAGGCAATCCTGAACTTAAAGATAAAGCGGTAGAAGAAGTAATGAATGACCCCTTACCATTTGTTGCAATGAATAATACCCTGGATGTTTTGTCGTCCTTAATAGATCATGATAATCAGGCCTTACTGGTTAGGGACCAACATAATAAAATACATATTATCACCCAACATGATCTGTTGATGGCCATGGCCAAATAAGCCCAATCCCATGTAAGGACGAATGGACTAAAGATCATTCATATTAAATTGGGTCATACTTAATCTAAAACTGAACTTTTTGGCACGGATTGTGTTTAATATTCAAGTGGTTGATAAATTTAAATTAGGTAAGTTTGGAGTTAGGGTTGTTTAGAAATAAGCAACCCTTCTTTTTTTACCCAATCTCAATTATACAACCTGGTTCATTTCATTTTACTCTGTTATAAAGGGTAGGATACAAATTACCTCTGCTTTAAATCACTGGCAATTCCTGATGAATGTCATGATTTCTCTAGTGCCAAATAGCTATTTTGGGATTGTAATTTTGAATTTATTGATACCCAGAGTATGCAAGTGAAAACAGATAAAATTGAATCCGTAATGACTACTGCTGTTATAACAGTTGATGTTAATGAATCTTTACTTATTGCCAGGGAAATATTTGATAAGAAGAAAGTAAGACATCTCCCTGTAGTAGACAATCGGAAATTAGTTGGGATACTGAGCTTAACAGACATAATGCGCTTGAGTTTTGGGAATACCTACGGGATTGATGACTCCGAAACGGATAAGACATTGTTTGAGATGCTTACCATCAGACAGATAATGAAAGAACATCCAATGTTTGTTAACACCGAGGATTCTATAAAGAAAGTGGCCGATATACTAACTAAAGAAGAGTTTCATGCACTTCCCGTGTTGAAAGATAATAACTTGGTAGGCATTGTTACCACTACCGATATCATTAAACACCTGATTTCTTGATATAAACCTAAAATGCGGTAGGCACTGGGAAAAAACCTGTTTTGAATATTCTTAGTTCGATCAGAATTTTTGTATTCGGAATCTTCCTGTGATTATTCATTTGGGCTGTTAAATCTGGCAATATAATGATCCCTTTAACCATATCTACTGGAAAAATATTTGAAAGCTAGAGTAGATAAGAAAAATAATACAGAAAGCATTACCTTATGTTCCATGAATTGTATCTTCAAGAAACAAGTTATTCTAAAATGCCATTAAATGACCGCTTCACTGTTTAACTGTTAATAAAAATACTATGAAAAAACCCTCGGAAGAAAGATTACATGGCAACCATACCCGCATTGGTAAATTTCATAAATACCTTAGTGAATTCGTTTACGGAGGGATAGATGGTTGTGTAACGACATTTGCAGTTGTTGCAGGAGCAGAAGGTGCAGGGTTAAGCAATACAATTGTGATAATAATGGGCTTTGCGAATTTAATCGCCGATGGATTTGCCATGTCCATTGGCAGCTATTTATCAGCAAAATCTGATCGTGATGTTTACCAAAAACATCGTAACACTGAGTATTGGGAAGTAGATAATATCCCTGAAATGGAACGCGAAGAAATAAGGCAGATTTATAAGGATTACGGATTTGAAGGCGAATTATTGGATAAAGTAGTGGCCGTTATCACAGCCGATAAAGACAGGTGGGTAGATGTTATGATGAAGGAAGAGTTGGAAATGATACCATCCGTAAAGTCACCTTTTGCAATGGGCTCTGCCACCTTTATTTCTTTTATTGTTGTAGGCTTAATACCAATGCTATCTTACCTGATTGATTGGTTTCATCCCATAATGATGAATCAATTTGCTGTTTCGGCAGTCCTTACATCGGTTGCATTTATCATAATTGGATTGGTCAAAACGGAAATCACAAAGACCAGCAAAATCAAAGGTGTTAGGGAGACTTTGATGTTGGGGTTAATAGCAGCAATTGTAGCCTATTACGTGGGCGAATTCTTAGCATATTTGACCATGTGACCTACTTACGGCAAAAATTATGAAATAATGCCATTGCTCATAATAATGATATTAGTTTTGGGAAAGCGATTTTAAACCAGGAAGTATATATTAGCGGGTTATTTTCCAATTTTTTTTTAATTATACGGATACTGATGTATTTCCAATCTGAAACCTCTTGTTTGTTAACCACGGGCACTCCATTGAATTTGCCCAAATAAACGTGATCGAATTCATGTTCCGTAAAACCATTGTCCAGCTTTGCCTTATAATTGAATTGAAATACAGGATTCAAGTCACAGGTTATTCCCATTTCTTCCTGTAACCTACGTTTAGCTGCCTGATCAATGTATTCTCCTGGTTTGGGATGACTGCAACAAGCATTGGTCCAAAGTCCGCCGGAATGATACTTGTTTAAAGCCCTTTGTTGCAGAAGCATTTCTGATTCATTATTGATGATAAATATGGAAAAAGCACGGTGCAAAATACCCTGTCGATGAGCCTCGATTTTTTCCATTACACCAATTTGGCAATCGCTTTGATCCACTAAAATTACTTGTTCAATCATAGATATTTCAAATATACCATGTTGCTTGAAACAATATTATTGCGTAGGAGTTAATTAACATTGAGTCTTTCATTAGATTTATTTGTGGCATTCCAATTAAGCCAATTATAGTACTTAGAAAATGAATAAAATGAGATCAATGCCTGTCATCCTGTTATTAATTTATTCTTTTGTATCACATGGCCAAAGCCAAACTTCTTCTTGCTCCACCGATGAAGCCTTTAAAAAGCTGGATTTTTGGGTTGGGGATTGGAATGTTATGGCAGGGGATACCAAAGTAGGGGACAATAAAATCGAGAAACTTTTGAATGGGTGCCTGATCCAGGAAAACTGGAAAGGTTCAAGTGGGGGAGAAGGAAAGAGCTGGTTTTTCTATGATGCCATCACCAAGCAATGGAAGCAGATTTGGATCACTCAAAACAGCACCCGGCCGGGGGGATTAAAAGAAAAAATTTTGATCAAAGAGTTTGAGGAAGGAGGAGTGAGGTTCCAGGGGAAATACCCAAATACAGATGGCAATACAATATTTGACCGAACTACCCTCACACCACAAAGCGATGGATCGGTGAGGCAACTAATAGAGATATCCACTGATGAAGGCAAAACCTGGAAGCCCACATTTGATGCTGAATACGTTAAGAAATAAGGGATTATAGTTATCTAGTCAATTACTAATTTATAATTAATGACATTACTTCCACTTATCAGTGTCATTGTATAAACTCCTTTTGCTAAGAAATCTAAACTAATGGGGTGATTTACTAAATTTTCATTAATAAAATTTTCATGAAAAACTTCAACCCCCAATGAATTTGATATAACTATAATGTCGATTTCAATTGCATTTTTATTTTCAATGAATAGTTGCCCTTTAGATGGATTTGGGTAAATGGAAAAACTTTTATTATCTATTGTCTGATTGTCATTTTTAACCGTGAAATTATATGAATCAATACAACTTCCATTTTCTGAATCATAAGTAACATTTACAGAATAATTTCCTGGTAACAGATTGTCAATATCTTGAGTTTGACTTTCATTTGACCATAAGTAGTTAATTGAACCTTGGTTGTTTGGATTAATATCCAGAATAAGATCAATAGTACCATTTGCACAAAATGCACAACTTGAATTTGTAATTAAAGCATCATAAAAATTGAAAGGTATGTAATTTTCTACTTCGAAAACCCACTCGGAACTACAGTCCTGACTATCTTTGACAAGAGCGGTATAGATACCTGTACTTAACCCTGATATATCTTCAGTTTCTGCTCCATTCGACCAAGTGTAAGTATATGGTGCTACGCCACCTTCCACGGTGATATTGATTGCCCCAAGTCCGTTTCCACATACCTCATCTG
>CBDVAV010000406.1:0-4992 GCA_965372055.1 uncultured bacterium
CATATTGATTGATGCTTAAGTTAGCTCCATACACTGCAAATTCAACCCACTGCCCGTTCACAAATGATTTTGCCATGGTAGGAATCCCGGTACCCACGATAAAATGTGACCATTCCCAGGCCTGGCAACCTAAAAATGTCAATCCCCCTAAAATTGTCCATATCATCCATTTCTCAACATTTTTCCTGTCCATTCTTTGCCCTGCCTCAACTGCCAATACCATGGTCACACTACTGAGGATCAGTATAAATGTCATCAATCCTACAAAAACCAAGGGTGCATTTACCCCATGGAATAGTGGGATTGCAGCAAACACTTTTTCGGGAATAGGCCAATACTCAGGTGAAAAAACGAAATTATCAGTATCGCCCACGAAAGCATTGTGACTGTACCTGATCATTCCATAGGTTATCAATAATCCCGAAAATGTAAATGCATCAGATACCAAGAAAAACCACATCATTAGTTTTCCATAACTTACCTTGAAAGGAGACCTGCCCCCTTCCCAAAGGTTTTCGGAATCGTTAACAACAGCCGCAGTAGAAGCCATAAATCAAATATTTATCTAATGGTTTAAAAGTAAGAATATAAACAAGTACAACCAAAGCCCACCTAAAAAGTGCCAATAAGTTGCACACATTTCAATAGTCAATAAATTTCGTGAATGCACTTTATACCTAAAAGCTGCACCCATAACAATCAATATAAATGCCAATCCTGTAATCAAATGAAACCCATGAACCCCGGTAAGTACATATAGAAATGACCCTGATGCATTACCAACAAAATACACCCCGATATCAACCAGGTCCTTCCATGCCTGGAACTGCCCATACAAAAATCCAACACCCAAAACAATAGTTGCCAGCAATGCTAATTTTACATTGGCAATATTATCCTTCCTGGCGGAAACAACCGCCCATTGCATCGCGGCACTGCTCACCATTATTATCATGGAATTAATCCAAAAAATAGTTGGAAGATCATATATAAGCCATTCACCATCAGCCATCTTAACTACGTAAGCACTGGTAAGTGAGCCAAAAATCATCACGATGCTAACTATAAAAAGCCATAGTGCGAATTTTTTTGGGTTCATCCCAAGTACTTTCTTCGGTTCTTCAACCAGATGTAAATCATTAACCTCCATACTATACTTTATCTAATATAAATGCTATTTGCACAATAGGCAGATATAAAAAGGATCCATACATAATCTTCATTGCTGACTTCTGGCTACCATCTTTCATCAGGTAAAATGTTTGTGCCAAAAACAAGGACGCACAAACTGTAGCAATTATCGCGGAATTTATACCTGTTAACCCAAACTTGGCTGGTAAAAGTCCAAATGGCAACAAAAACAATGTATAAATCATTATCTGGAACGCAGTGTTCATATCCTTTTTACCTCCAGAAGGCAGCAATTTAAACCCCGCAATTTTATAGTCATCATCGGCAACCCATGCAATAGCCCAAAAATGGGGGAATTGCCAAATGAATTGTATTCCAAAAATTATCAACGCCTCGTGTGAGATCATACCAGTAGCTGCAACCCAACCTAACAGTGGTGGCAGGGCTCCAGGAATTGCGCCCACAAATACTGCTATCGGCCCTACTCTCTTAAGTGGTGTATATACAAATGCATAGAGCAACATGGATACAACTGATAATATGACGGTCAGTAGGTTTGTGAATGTTATCAGCAACCATAAACCAGCAAAAAGTGTAATTAGTGAAAATACTATTGCTTCATTAATAGAAATGCGACTTGTTGGCAATGGCCTGTATTTGGTGCGGCTCATCAATTTATCATAATCTTTTTCCAAAATTTGATTTACGGTTACAGCTGCGCCGGAAATCAAAAACCCTCCAAAAAACAAAGCTGAAAATACAGTCCAATTAAAAGCGGCCGTCCCCAGAAGATATCCAAAGCCGGAAGAAAAAGCAACAAGAAATGATAACCTAATTTTTAACAATTCGGCAAAAGCGGAAATTTTGCCCACCAGGTTTAATCTATTTACGCTATATGCTTCTCTTATCATTTACTTCTTATTGATATATGGATATTATTCTTTTTCTTCTATCCTAATTGCGTCATCACCATCTGTCTTTAATTTGATCTGGGCATCTTCATGAGGGAAATTAGATTCCGGTGTTTCAGAAAATGGAACATTTTGAGGTATAAAATCTTCTTTAGCCCCTGGTTTACTGTAATCGTAAGACCATCGGTATACTTTTGGAATTTCACCAGGCCAGTTGCCATGTTTCGGCAGTCGAGGAGTTGTCCACTCCAGTGTGTTTGACCCCCATGGATTTGGTGGGGCTTTTCTCCCACGGGCCATGCTATAGAAGAAGTTGAACACAAATAGTAATTGTGCTACCATTGTAATAATAGCCGCAACGGTGATGAACATGTTCATATCAGTGAACGCATTAAATGTATCAAAATTTGTAAAAGAATAGTATCTTCTGGGGTAACCGGCAATGCCTATGTAATGCATTGGGAAGAAAACCATGTACACTCCCACAAATGTTAACCAGAAGTGTATATAACCCAGTTTTTCATCCATCATTCTTCCAAACATTTTCGGGAACCAGTGATAGACCCCGGCAATCATACCAAAAAATGCCGCACTTCCCATTACAATATGAAAGTGAGCCACGATAAAATAAGTGTCGTGCAGTTGTATGTCAATGGCGGCGTTTCCAAGAAATAGGCCCGTTAATCCACCTGAAATAAAATATGAAACCAATCCAATGGAAAACAACATCGCGGGAGTAAACCTTAGGTTACCCTTCCACAAAGTTGCCAGGTAGTTGAAAACTTTTACCGCTGATGGAACTGCAATGATTAAAGTCAGGAGCATGAAAATAGAGCCCAGGAATGGATTCATTCCGGTGACAAACATATGGTGCGCCCAAACTACAAATGACAACACCGCTATGGCCAGAATTGACCCTACCATGGCACGGTATCCGAAAATCGGCTTTCTGGAGTTGGTTGAGATTATTTCCGAGGTTATACCTAATGAAGGCAACAGTACTATGTATACTTCAGGATGGCCAAGGAACCAGAATAAATGTTGAAACAGTATTGGGCTTCCCCCGGAATTGGGCAAAGCCTCACCACCGATATAGATATCAGAAAGAAAGAAGCTTGTACCGAAGGTCCTATCTAATATCAGTAACAATGCTGCAGATAATAATACCGGGAATGAAAGCAACCCTATGATAGCGGTAACAAAAAATGCCCATATAGTCAATGGCAGTTTTGAAAACGACATACCTTGGGTACGCATGTTAATCACCGTGGTGATGTAATTAATACCACCTAGTAATGTTGAGAAAATAAATAAAGCCATTGACACTAGCCAAAGTGTCATTCCCAACCCGGCACCTGACATCGACTGAGGGAGTGCACTTAATGGTGGATAAATAACCCAACTCCCCGATGCCGGTCCTGTTTTAACAAACATTGAGACAAACATAATCGCACTTGAAGCAAAGAAGAACCAGTATGAAAGCATATTCATAAAACCTGATGCCATATCCCTGGCCCCAATCTGAAGGGGTATTAAGAAATTGGAAAATGTACCACTTAATCCGGCCGTGAGTACAAAAAACACCATAATGGTACCGTGCAATGTCACCATGGCCAGATAAAACTCTGTATCAAGCTTTCCAGCTTCAGTTATCCAACCTCCCAAAACCGGCCTGAGCCATTCCAAGGACATCTCGGGAAATCCAAGTTGAAGACGGATGATAAGAGACATAAGTCCTCCCAACAATGCCCAGAAAATCCCTGTAATCAAAAACTGCTTCGCAATTGTCTTATGATCTTGACTAAATACATACTTAGTCCAAAAGTTTTCATGGTGATCATGATGTTCTTCTGTCTGATCACTTAATCCTTCTGAAACATGAATATCAGCTGTTGCCATATTTTTTATTCTTACTTTTCAGGCAGCTACATTGATGCGCTTACCTCATTAACACTATCTAAATTTTCTTCTGCTTTTGAGCTTTTCTCCAACCCTGACTTTATCAGTGCCATTTCCTTTAAATTTTCAGGGACAAACCTCATAAGGTCTGGATCCCTTTGAATGATAGATGGTTGTTCTGTTTTCCATTTTTCATATTCTTCGGGCTCTACAACCACTACAATCAATCTCATGGAAAAATGTCCGTTTCCACATATTTCAGCACATGCTATTTCATAATTGAAATCAGGGTTTCCAGTTTCTTGTCGCATCTCTTCGGTGGATTTTGTTGCTGTAAACCAAAAAGATGTTGGCATGCCAGGAACTGCATCCATTTTCAATCTAAAATGTGGAGCAAATACACTATGTAAAACATCCCTGGCCCTAATCTGGAATTTTATATGCCTGCCTTTTGGCAGGTACATTTGCCCTGGGCTAAAATCATCCAAGCTGTTTTGGTCAGTAAAATCAACACCCATTGGATTTGTAGCCATGGTAAGGCGGTAATCATAAGTCCCAAGTTTTTCATCCCCTCCGGAATACCTCAGTTTCCAGGCAAATTGATGCCCCATAATTTCAATTACTTCAGAGTCCTTCGGTGCTTCTGCAGTTATATCACTCCAGGCCTTCAACCCGGTAAACACCAATATTGATAATACTATAGCAGGGATTACAGTCCAAACCAACTCAAGTTTATGATTATCAGGATAGAAAAGTGCTTTTCTATCTTCCTTGTACCGATACTTGAAAGAGAAAAAGAAGAGCAATATATGAAGTAATACAAAAACCACACCCGTTACAGCTGTTGTAACCCAGAATAATTTATCCGTTACTGCACCATGTTCTGAAGCCAATGGAAGGGTGTATTCGTCAAAATAAGTAAATGAATACCAGAAAAACAGAGTACCGAATATCACCAGAAAAAAAAAAAACAATATACCAAAAACATTGTTAATGAGGGATTCAATTTTCTTTGCTGATCCTTTTACTACCCCTAATAATGTATTTATTC
>CBDVAV010000407.1:0-4982 GCA_965372055.1 uncultured bacterium
GAAGATAAATTATAAAGCAATTTTAGAATTCCATTTTTAATGAATAATTTTAATATGATCATGAAAACGATTTTGAAAAACAATATTCTCAATATCATTCTAATCTGTATTATTACAAGTTCTAATCTGTTTGCCCAGCAACCAGACCAAGTTAAATCGAAGGGGAAAATTTCCTATGTGAAAGTTGAAGTTGATGGGTTAGCTTGCCCTTTCTGTGCATATGGACTGGAGAAAAAGCTGAAAAAAATCGAAGGCGTGAGTGATGTTTTTATTGAAATCCAAAATGGATTTGCAACTTTCAATATTCCTGCCGCTAAAATCCCTTCTCAAGAGAGTTTAACGAAGATTGTAGAAGATGCGGGGTTTAAAGCAAGAAAAGTGACGTTTTCCGAGCAACCGTTTAAGAGTAAGGCCGATAATTGAAAAGAATTGTCGAAGGGAAGTCAAAGTTAAATTTTAGCCCCGCGGTTATTTCCTGAATTGACTATGGTACAATAATAATGGATTTTCGTTTTTTGAAATCATCAATTGTACTCTTTGTACTAGCGGTGAAATTTGAGCTGGGATATACTCAGGGGCCACCTATTTTCACCGATACCCCAATCCTGTTGGGACTTGAAGGTCGGGGAGCGAGAACTTTTGGAAAGTTTATTTCCAAAGAGAATGCTTATATATACATGCAAACGATTGCAATCCCGGTAAATATCGCTCCGAAGCTTGCAGTAGGGGCTATAATACCTTTTGTGAGCAAATCCATAAAGGGAAAACCAACTCAATCCGGTGTGGGTGATATTGCTGCTTTTTTGAAGTATGTAGTGTTACAAAAAGATTATCCAGGGAAAACTTTCAGGGCATTACTGAAAATTGAAGAAAGATTTCCCACAGGAAGAACAAGCAGTGACCCTCCCATTGGTCTTGATGCCAGCCAAACTTATCTGGCCATGGTGAGTGGATACATCACCACTAAATACGGCTTCTATACCGAGGTAGGATATAATATAATCTCTAACCACCTTCCCAATCCACTGGTATATAATGTGGCCTTTAGTTACCCCTTGTTACCCCAACAATATCCACCCAAGCAGGTGAATTTATCAGTGGACTTGAACGGGAACTTTATATCCAAGTCAAAAACAAACACTCTATTTATTTCTCCCGGGATCCAATATATCCCAGGCAGAAAGGTGCTGATTGAAAGTGGGATCCAACTACCTATGGTTGATGATGTCCCCCAAGGCCAGAAAACCAATTTCATGGTCATGCTGGGAACAAGGATTTTGATTTTTTAGTGATATAATAAATATTTGTTTTGACCTTAAATAGTAAACTTTAAATATCCAATATTAGTTTACCATAGGATCAATTGTCCGTACAGCATCTCTAAGCTGCGATGCATTTAATATATCTAATTGCGGAAGTGTTGGCCTCTCAATGTCAAATCCTTGAATTTCTTCTTTGTGATCATCCATCCATCCTACTATTCCTTTTAGAACTTTCAAATTGGCTTTACCATGAGATGTGCCATCTCCGATATTTTCATGCATAATACCTCTCAGGCCTAAAAAGGGATCACCTGAAAAGTAGATTTCTGAAAGTTTAGCCCTGAATTCCTCCTCGGACGATTTCATAGGGCCACTGTAAATATTATCAATAGCATGTCTGCCCTCATGAGCAAATATACTTGATTTTCGAGCCCGGTTTTCAATAATATTGATAAATGAGATTCTCAAATCTCCACCCTTCAACCCCCTCGATTTTAATGAATCCAAAATTCCATTCCGGGTGTTGAATGTGATCCTCAAGCTTAATCCCGGTAAATAGGCATACGGGTTTTTACCAGCAATTAAATCATCCTGCCTGGATTTTGAACTTATCTCAATCATTGTTTTTTCACGTTCCGATGAATCACTTACCATCAACCATGCCTCCACTGGGCCTTTGTTATAAGCGGTTCGAACTTGTAAAAAGTAATCTTTTCCTGCCCATCCACCTATCGCAGCCAACCCGTCCCAGTACCAGGAAGAATATCCATTGGATACCATATGATCAATGGCAATGTATCTCAAGTCTGCGGTTTTACCATGTTGTTTTATCAGTCTCTTATCGTCCAACACTACATGACCCATATTCAAGCCAAAATGTCCGTTGGCGTTTTTAAATTCGTAAATGGTGTTGAATCTCTTTCGGATTTCAGCTTTAAACTTCTCCTTTCCAAAGGAAGGTATTTCACCAGGCCAGGATAATTTGCTCCATAACTTTTCACCCAGATCATAGAAATCTGATTTATAAGATCCTTTACTTACATTTCCATTAACTGTTTGCCTATATAGGTTTAAGGTGATTTTTCTTAGATCTTGCATGTAATAATAATATAGCCGGATATCATTTATTTCAGGATTCGATTCAGTCAAATATGAAGAAAATTGATATGATACCAGGCTTGCATATTCTATAAAACCTGATGCTGATAAGGCTTCAATCACAGAAATAATACTCTCTTCACTTTTAAGACTATCCAACCCTAATAATACTTCCGCCAATTTGTTATGTGCTGATACCATAGTTTTGTGGACAGCCTTTTGATTATTAAATCGATAAAATGACAGCCATGCCCTATAAGCCGCATCCCAGTTTTTAGTGAGTAGATTTACTCCCAGTGCCAAATCTGACGCCACAACATCACCCGGTTTCCCAACCATTATTTTATTGATAATTTGAGAAGCTTTCTGCAAATCAGCCGATTCACTGATATTTGTGATTAAATTATTGGATTCGAATTGATCTTCCTCAAATTTCTCCAATACTGCTTTTACGTAGGTTAATTCTGCATAATATAATTCTGTTTCTGATGTAGCAGCCGATAAAGATTTTTCTGCTATTTCAATGGCTCTTTTGAATTTTTTTTCGGATCTCAATATTCTCGACCATAATCGGTAAGTCATAGTGGCATCGTAATCCAGACTGTCCAACGACTTGAGCCTTTCTAATGCCTGTGAAGTTTTGCCGTGTAAAAGCCAGAACATCTTGGCCAACATTCTTCCAGCTTCTGCTTTGTCTTTAATTGAAAAATTTGACTCCTCCCAAATATGTTGATAATAATCAAAGGCCTTGGAAGTATTCATTTGAAAGTACTGCTGGTGGGCTTCATCAAGTGTAATTGTTTCTATGCTATGTTCACCGCAGCTAACGATTATGGATGGGATGATCCAAATTGCCAAGTATATTTTAATCTTCATTTGAAAGGATAATGATCTATACTTCCTAACGCCAATATGCACAATTAAGATTATATTTAGGGACGGACAGGACTTATAAGTGGTAAGCTGTCTCTTGAAACATTCCCCAAAAAAAGCCTAGAATATAATATGGTTTGTGATATTAGTAAATTGAAAGAAATAAAGACCAGTATGGCAGGAGGACAAAATCTATCAAAAGAAATTTAATCTTTCATTATTTAGCAACCATCAGAAAAATCAGAAAAAACACAAAGCACAAAATACATGGATGAAAGAAATAATATGTTGACAAATGATCTTGGTTATCAACTGCTTGTTCGATTTGTTCATTTTCTGAAAACTCAAGACTGTTCCCATTTGATTGAACATCCAGCATTTTTTCATGTAAATACTTCATAACCTCAAATTTTAATCATCCAAAATTAATGACTATTGCAAATTAACTAAATACAACTTTAGTGGTTTCACTACTTATTGGTTTTGTGGTGGTATGGGTTGATTTGGGATAAATGGGGACAGTTAATAGATATTTGGTATTTCGAAATCATCTTCAAGCTACTTATTCACATCATTTTTGAAATGGCAAATCAAACTATCAGGAAAACAGATAAGTCAATTATTATCTATCCGATATAATGTATCCCATCTTAACTAATAGTATTTCAACTGTGTTTTTCTTCAACTGGTCTGTTTTGTCTTCATCAAAGGATGTATTCAACGTAATTTGTAATATAATCTAACATCCTGAATCATGAAAAAACCAATAATGATGGCATTGTGCATAGTGTTCATTTCAAATATTTCCAAAGCACAATCTGGATATTTTGATGAATATACAGACCCTTATAGCTCAAGGGCTTTATGCACTACCGGATCATGTTCATTCTCAGATTTATCTTTTATTGAAAGTTATTATGGAGATAGGGTTGAAATTGAAACAATTGACGAGTCGTTAGATAATCTAAAAGATCATTTTAACAAATATCAGGGCAAAAGCAGGTTTATCTCGTTGCTTTCTCCTGAATGCCCACGTTGTATTGAAGGGGCTATTGCTATTCGTGAAGGGATCTTGGATAAGTATCCCGATAAAGACATTAGTTTAACAATAGTTTGGGTTGATATGTATCCTGGAGATAATTTTTCCTCAGCCAGACGCACAGCCAGAATCCTGGACGACCCCAGGGTAAAACATTTCTATGATTTTGATGACATTGTTGGGCCTGCTTTTGCCAAAGCCATAGGCGCAAGTGATTGGGAATCCAAGAGGGAGCCAGCCTGGGATATTTACATGTTCTATTCAAAAGACGCCAATTGGGAAACAGCCGTTCCAACTCCTGATGATTACACTCACCAACTTAACAGGGGGTATAGACATTGGGCTGAAAGAAGATATTTCAATCGTGGAGTTGATCTTTATCATGCGTTGATTGACATATCAGATGACTATTGAGAATTGACCAAAAATAAATTTCATTAAAATTAATAGCCAAATGCTCAAGAATAATTTAAAATATGCCATACGGAATATCCTGAATTCAAAGGCCCATTCAATCATAAATATCCTGGGGCTGGGAGTTGGATTCAGTTGTGCAATATTTATTTCTCTGTATGTATATGATGAATTCACTTTTGATAAATATCATTCCAATGCCGACCGTATTTATAGAGTAGTACAAAATTGGAAAAGCAACGATAATATCACACCATGGGCCAGGACTTCGGCTCCCTTGGCCGCTAAATTAAATG
>CBDVAV010000408.1:0-4979 GCA_965372055.1 uncultured bacterium
GGCAAGATCTCGGCTGCCGTAAAAAATTGCTTCTCTCCTGTAGGTTCTCCAATCACGCTTCCTTCCGCCAGAATGTCCTTGATATCGGTATTGGTACGATATCCCAGTTCCGTGATGGCATAGCAAAGTACCTCCAGGATGGTAATCCCGGGATCGTGGAGGTTGTAGTCCGTCCATATCTTTCCTGCCAGTTTTTGGATATGTTCGATCCCTTGTTCCCGCAGCAAAGCATAGTCCATACTTTTGTGGGCTGGTTTGGACCTTGATATCATGGTAACTTCGTCCATAATTTGGGATTTTTATTGTTTTTTTAAATCAAATTAGTCAGCTCTTTTTCTTTTGTTTATTTCCATTTTCTTCCAATACCGGCTCTTCTTCGTGTTCCATTTCCTGTAGCTGCAGTCCAGCCTGGGTTTGGATTTTTTGCACCAGTTGGTGTACCTGGGTGAAAGGCATGTTGCCTACCGCGTTAAGCATCAAGTTGGTCTCTTCGACAGTCAGATTTAAAGTAATTTCGTTCATGATTTTGTTTGTTTATGGTTTATATTAAGTCATTTTTATCCACCATGCTCCTGCGTCGTAGGCTATTACAGCGAAGACACAAATGAAATGAAGGCGGAGGGTTATTTCTTTGTTTTATGTCTCATGTCTTAGATCTCATATTTTGCTACCAATTCCATTGTAGAAATTTAACTTGACGAGTAGCTCCCATGGCCATCGATGCATCTCCATAACTCATCGAGTAAAGTGAACCAGTAATTTTTACAAAGGCATTAGAATATGTTGGCACCATAAGTTTGATAGTTGCATCCCAAAGACTACCATTGCTTTCAGAAAGACTAGTATTTATGATATCGTTTAGGTTTATCCAGCTGGCTCCACCTCGATCCTCCACTAGCTCCAAGTTTCCCCCTTCAGAATATGTAGCACCATTATTTTTATAGACATATTTCTTATAACCTGGATCATAATAGTCACAGAAAACCTCTATTAGAAGAAAAATCCCTCCCCAATGAAAATTATTTCTAATTTGTACAAGGTTCATAACTTCATCCTGACTAGCTCCGGCTTTAAGTGGGGGGCTGATCAACTCTATATAATTTGTATTATCTGCAAATCGCATATTATACCTCAAATCCCCAGCCACGTGAAGCTTTGCAATTGGGCTCGTGGTTCCAATACCGACCTTACCCTTTTCAGTCAATACCAGTGTGTCTTTTGAACTTGTATAAATACCATGGCTGTCGGCACCGGGTCCTGATTGAGAACCAGAATTTCCTACAACTTCAAAGACTAATTTATTAGTGCCGTCATAGCCGTAAGCTTTTCCATCGGCAGCCGACTCGTTTCGGATTCTCCAGGCATACTCATCACCAGTTCGTTGAAAGAATAAACTCCTTGCATCTTTGATTCTCACATCTCCATTAATCTCCATAGTTTGTTTTGGGCTCGTCGTCCCAATACCTACATTGCCTCCTCCCAAAACCGTAAAAAGTGTTTTGTCAATATTGAAATATCGAGAACGGGATTCATCTCTTCCAACTGTAAAAATGGAATGGCCCGGAGTAAATTCACCTAATTCTTTGTCGTGTTGTGATGAAACTGCAAATACGGGTTCTATTGCAGAGCCAAAATAAGCATTAGTTCCGGCATTATAGACTCTGGCTACCGTACTACCCGCATCTTTCCAAATGTCAAGTTCAACACCGGGGTTTGATGTTCCAATCCCTACATTTCCCTGGTCATAGTATATATGTGGTGCTTTTTGCTCCCACAAAGTGTTGATCCCTTCCACACCGCTATCCTTGTTGGTAAGAGCAGTCTCTTTTCCCTGGCTGTCTTTATAATACAGTGCCCTGACTTTGGCTTCAGCAATTTGGGGCCCGTGAATTTTTCCATGATAGTTGTTACCGGAATGGTCTGTCAACTGATCAACATCCCCCCTGTCCATACGCCAATAGGCTACCAGTTCGCTACTGAATTGGTTTCTAAGGTTGAAGTTCCTTCCCTGTGAATGTATTTTGGAAATTTCTGCTGAGGTCAGGGGCCTGTTAAAAATTGCCACTTCATCCAGGCTGCCGCTTAATTCACCTGAATACTCACCATGGTGTAACATTCGCCCCATTAGGAAGCCATCGGCATCGGGATCAATATTAAAAAATTTGCTATCATTATTGACATCCCCATGGGTATATCTAACCGTCTGGTCAATCCCATCCAGGAATACTCTATTGGCCTCCTTGCCATAAGTATAGGCAACGTAATGCCACTTGCCATCAGCAAGATAATCATACCCTTTGTCCACTTGCATTTGTAACGTGGTGCTGGTCGCATCTGAGTGGATGAAAGTTTCAATGCTTTCACCTGCATCGCCGATATTTCCCACCCTTACACCCAACATTTGGGTTTCATTATTCCCAAACCAAAACACCCACCGGTTGTGTTTAAAGTCTTCCGGGGATGATTTGTACCAGAAAGAAATGGTACCGGTTTTCAAGGCTTTAAAACTTTCTACATGATCAGAGAGGTCTACGTAATCATCAATGCCATCAAAATGCAAGCTATAGAGCGATGACTCTTTGGCATAAATTTTCCCGAATTGAAGATCATTGTTTTCCCCCATTTCTTCAATTGCAATGCTTCCCTTTACCGTCAAGACTTCAGAAGGGCTTTGCACCCCAATTCCCACTTTCCCTTCCACCAGCAAGCCATTCTCAGGAGCATTTACAACCCCGGCATAACCGGCGCCAATAGAAAGACCACCGGAAACATCCAGTTTATTGACAGGTTGAGTAATTCCCAGGCCTGTATTTCCTTCCACCAGCAACCCATTTAGCGGGGCTGCTTCTTGCCCGGCATAATTCTGCCCTATGCTCAGCCCACCCAGAATATCCAGTTTGCTTTGGGGAGTAGCAGTCCCCAGACCGATCTTATTGTTATCGCCCACAGTAATACCATCGTCCTTTTTGTTCAGAAATGAGTCTATCAGATCCTGAAACTGCTCAGTGGTGGGAGTATCTCCAGATTCGAAGTAGGATTTCAGTATGGTTCTGGTGCGCTGGGGCATTATTTATTCAGTTTTCAGTTCTCGATTGTGAGTTTTCAGTATTTTAACAAACTGACAACTCACAACTGGTAACTTTTTCTTACATCTAACATCTCAAATCTTAATCAGTTCTCTGTTCTCGGTATATAGTATCGAAAGTCATCAAAACTGACAACTGGCGACCGACAACTTCTTTCTCATATCTCATACCTAATGTCTCATGTCTCATGTCTAACATCTCATATCTAAACCCTCACTTCACCAACCACAACTCAACATCCTTGGAAATATCCTTGATCTTCACCCATGAGGGAGCTACTGGCTGTCCTTTGCGTAATGGCAGTTGGCCAAGCAGTCCTACGCAGTTCCATTCTGGGCGGTCTTCCCTGGGGGTATATTCTTTTTTCGGATTATATTTCGGGTTGAGTTTGGGTCGGGTTTTGGTTTCGAATTTCCCAGTGCCCACCATCACAGGATGGCCATTTTCATCAAGTACGGGAACTTCTACTTTTTTTCGCTGGCCTTCTTTTTTTACTTTTTCCGTTTTCGGGACCATGATTTCTTCTTTGTATGCTTCCATGATCAGATCGCCAAAATCATCTCGCAGGTATTTTTTTGGCCATTCAGCGTGTACACCTCCAATTATACCAGGATTGGCGGAAATAATTCCAAGCGGAATTTCTTCTTTTTTAGCGGGTCTTATTAAACCTTTTTCTAAAACAACTGATGTGCCTTTGGGAATCGATTTGCCAGTTTTTGATTTGAAATATTCGGCGTAATCACTTCCTAGAATGGCATTTCCTCTTGACCTAATATAGCCGTTAACATCAAGTTTGTAGCTTGGACTCGTTGTTCCTATGCCGACATTGCCGATCATATAAATTGATTCCTCAGAATAACTCAAACTTGCATGAGCTAGAGCAGGAGATGAGTGTTCCTCGAGAAGCAAATTTGAAGCTCCACCAGAATTATAGACCTGTAAGTCTAAATGCCAAGCATATATCCCAGGTGCTGAATATGGAGCATACAAGGCTACGTAATCAGTACCACCATCGGAAAGTTTAACTAATTCAAAATTTCTAGCCTGCGCTATCTGAGAGAAAGTTAAAGATCTATGATAACCATGACTTATGTGAATTTCGCTGGAAATTGATATTCCAAGATCATTAATACGATATGCAGATACTCTGCCACTTAATGTTATTGCGTTATTATTATCTGCAGGCAAAATTTTAAAAAGTTTTACATAATGATGCTGATAGTCTACGGTTAAGATTGTTAGAAATTTATTTATTTTCTTACTAATTCCACTTGTTGTGTCAAATGTTGCTATGGGATCCGTCGTCCCGATGCCGACGTTGCCACCCTGCGCAATGGTTAATGCAGGATCAGGAGTAAATTCAGTTCCACCACTAGCCCAATCTTGAGTCCAAAGTTGAATGCTACCTCCAAATGAGATACCAGATGAATAATTATCCCCACCTCTGTGAATTAATTGAGAATCTGAAGACGCCTGAATATTATATCCAAAATGAGCATATGATCCATTTACTCCAAGTCCAGTGGGAACAACATTGGCTTGTGCTCCATTTTCATCCGTCACAGCAAAACCCCTATTACCATCGCTTGAGGTGAATTTTAATTCTAGTTTATCATAAGGAGTAGGAGTGCCAATACCGACATTACCATTGCTTTGGATAACCATTTTTGTGCTGGCATTGTCATCGCTAGTTCTAAATCCAAATGCATGATCACTCCCACTTATACCTGTATCTGTTGAAAATATAGCGCCACCTTTTCCCGTATTGGCTTCTAACACGTCTAAAGTTGTTCCAATGGAATCAGGAATGGTTAATATTAATATTCTTTCAAGGGCTGCCTTCCCATTAACATGCAGCTTACCTGCAGGCTCAGTCGTTCCAATACCCACACT
>CBDVAV010000409.1:0-4970 GCA_965372055.1 uncultured bacterium
TATTTAGGTTATTAGGACGTTTAAAGGGTTGTTGCATAGCTTTTGTACATCATTACAGAAATTTCCAATCTCAAACTCACACTCAGCCCCACTCACTCCAACCCCAACCGCCCATAATAAAAATCCATTCCACAATCAATTTTCTCATAAATTTGGCAGCATAAAGCCAAAGCAACCTTGAGTACCCGCTTTTTTGCCAGTGTTTGTTGGATATTATTGCAATTCCAACTCTTTGCACAAGAGGATAAAAAGATGATAGAGGCATTTCGCCTCCCAGATGGGCAACAACTATCTATGGATGGTAAACTCGATGAGGAAATTTGGTCTGAAATGCCTGTCTATGGCGACTTTACCATGCAAGTGCCAATAGAAGGTGGCGAACCCACGGAAAAATCCGAGATCAGGATTGCATTCGACCGCGATAACCTTTACATCGCCATAAAATTTTATGATGACCCCAATGGGATAAAAGCTTTTCAACGTAAAAGGGATGTTTCCCTGGCAACAGATGACCGCTTCATGTGGATATTGGATACTTTCAATGATGGCCGTAATGCATATTTTTTCGAGATCAATCCCGGGGGCTTGATGGGCGATGGTTTGCTTAGCATTGGACAAGGTTTTAACCTTAACAAAGCATGGAATGGAATCTGGAGGGTGTGGACGCATATTGGTGATTTTGGCTGGTCGGCAGAAATACGCATCCCATTCCGCAGTATTAACTTCGATCCAAACAACGATACCTGGGGAATTAATTTTCAAAGGACCATCCGCCGAAAGAATGAGGAATTGTTGTGGACAGGCCACCGCCGTGACCAGGGCCTTTGGAGACCGCAAAACGCAGGGATATTAACAGGCCTATCAGATGTATCTCAAGGGCTGGGCCTGGAAGTAGTACCCTACGGAATCGTGGAACGGCAAACAAGCAGGCAGGATGATGGCTCGGTAAAGAAGGATTGGGAAGCCGATGGGGGAGTGGATATTAACTATAACTTGACTCCTGGATTGAAGGCTTCAATAACGCTTAATACAGATTTTGCTGAAACTGAAGTAGACAGCAGGCAAATTAACCTAACCAGGTTTCCTCTTAGATTTCCTGAAAGACGGGCATTTTTCCTCGAAGGCACCAGTATTTACCAGTTTGCACCCCGAAGTGGTGTCAATCCTTATTTCAGCAGGAGGATCGGATTGGACAGGGCTACAGGACAACCAGTACCCATTACCTTTGGAGGGCGTTTGATTGGCCGTGTCGGTGATTACAGTCTGGCATTGATGCAAGTGAGGACCGGGGAATTGGACAGTATTAAGCCTGAAGATTTTACGGTTGCAAGGATAAAGAAGAATTTTTGGAGGGAGAGCAGCATTGGAGTAATATATACCCGCAGATCGACCAAAGATGGGGAATCCCTTTCAGATCCCATGCAGGACAGGCATTCAATAGGAGGTGACCTGGAAATCAATACATCTGAATTCTTAGGGGATAAAAACCTTCAGTTTCAGGCCTTTTTTGTTTACCACAATGCTTCGAGCCTAGGAGATGATTCCACAGATGTTTGGAATCGCTCTACCCGAGGTATTCGGTTAAACCTGCCAAATCGGCCTTGGTCTGGTCATGTTTCCTATCGGGAGTTTGGAGATACTTTTGATCCGGCAGTAGGATTTACTCCACGCAGGGGGTTTCGCAGATTGCAACCTACGATCGGTTATAATCCATTGTTTGAAAAAAGTCATGTAATACGTGACATCAGTTGGGAAATAGAATTTGTACACCTGATGGATCTTGATTATAGACTATTGACCCAAGACCTGGGATTTGGATTAGGGGAAATTCAGTTCGAAACCGGGGACGAAATAGAATTTGGAATTCGACGAAACTTTGAAAGGCTTCAAGGTGATTTTGACATCAAAGGCGATAGTTCTATTATTGTTCCAGAAAAGGAATACGTTAGTTGGACTGCAGGATTTGGTTTGGAAACTGCTTCATATCGCAGATTCTCGACCTTTTTTGGACTTGTAATAGGCGAGTTTTGGTCAGGCCACAGAACTGAAATAGAAACTGGTTTTGTTGTCAGGCCAGTTCCGGGAATTAACCTTTCTTTAGAATACCTTCATGCAGATATTAACTTAAGCCAAGGTAGTTTCAAGACAGATCTGTACAGGATAAATGGTAATTTTGACATCTCTCCCTGGGTGTCTTTTTCTTCCAAGTTACAGTTTGACAATTTCAGCAAGTTGATGGCAGTAAATAACCGCTTTCGCTGGACTATCACCCCGGGATCTGATGTATTTTTCGTTTATAATCGCACCTGGATCAGGGAAATAGGGGATTTCACTACCTTGGATACCAAGGGAGCTGTCAAAATATCATTCACGCACCGGTTTTGATAAAGAGCCGTCTTCTTACTTATTTTCTGAAATAAGTTTTATATCGGTTTCGAGTGCTTTTTCTTCCTCAACTTTAATATAAGGAATTACTCCAATTCCTTGCCAGATTTTTCTTGTAAAGGGCTTACTTATCTCCTTCTTCTTTAGCCTGCATTACCATTTCTGAGGTGACGGAAATCTCTATGTCTTCACTTACCATCATACCACCGGTTTCCACTAAGCGGTTAAATTTCATACCATATTCAAACCTGTTAACTGTTCCGGTAACTTTAAATCCTGCTTTTGTACCCCTGCGGGAGTTCATCTTTCCGTTATATTTTAAATCGAACTTAATGGGCTTGGTTACATCCCTTATGGTCATCTCACCAACAAGGTAATATTTGTCACCTTCCTTGGTGATTTTCCCGTTGACTTTTAATTCAGGAAATTCTTCAGCATTAAAGAAATTATCGGATTTTAAGTCTTTGTCCCTTCCTTCATTGTCTGTATCAAGGGAGCTTACTACTGTGGTAAAAGTTACTTCGGCGTCACTAAAATCTTCATTTTTAGTCACAATTTTACCTTCGAATTCCCTAAACTCCCCGCTTACTTCTGCAATAAGCATATGAGTAGCGGTAAATCTTACGCGAGTATGTGCTTTATCTGCAATCCAGGTGGTTTGAGCAAATACTGCTGCATTAATTAGCAAAGCCAATAATGTGGTATATATTTTCATTTATCAATTAGTTAGGTTAAAAGATGTTTAAACATATGAACATCAAAGCTAGGATAAAAGTTTTAATATTCTTAGAATAAAATATTTAATGAATTGTTAATGGATCTTGAGTGAAGGTTATTCTTTTTTCCTGCCTGCAATAACTTCAAGCCTTCCTGCCAATTCGATTCGACTGTTTTTGATTAGCAATTTATAGTCTCCAGGTTTTATGAATTCATCATAATGGATAAAGTAAGGATAGGGGCTATTGTTTTTCTTGGTGATCAAATCCCACCTAATTTGATTAAAGCCAAATTTGGCCTCAAATTCAGTTGACCATAGAATAGAATCTTTTTGATCAGAAACGCTGAGGGTAACAAAGCCGGAATCAACAGACCAAAAAGTAATGGGAATCTTTTTAACTGTTGAATAATCAGGATCGTTATGTGTATCATTGAAATATGGCCTCTTAGCCTTTGGAATACTGAATAGTTGATCAGTTTTTAAATCAAACTCTTCTGCTTCATGCAATGGATTTAGGTTTAGTTTATAGATACCTCTGCCGTGTGTAGCAACTATCAGGTCCTGAGTGCTCTGTTGAATTTCCAGGTCGGATATGCTTACTGAAGGCATATTATTGCCCAATAATGACCATGACTTCCCACGGTCAGTTGAAATATACACTCCTCTCATCAATCCAGCAAAAAGTATATTTTCATACTTGGAATCTTCGATGATAACATTAGCTACCTCATGGGGAAGGTTATTCATAATGGGTTCCCATTTCTTACCATAATTTTCTGATTTATAGAGATAGGTGTTCAGGTCATCATAATTAATTCCTGTCAGTGCAACATATACCCTTGATTCCTTGTATTGGGAGGGATAAATACTTCGGACGTAAGCATTCGGTAAACCTATTGAATTTTCCTGCCATGATTTCCCGTCATCTTTGCTCACCCATAAAGCGCCTTTATCTGTTCCCATGTAAAGAAGCCCTGGCGTAAGGGGTGATTCTGCCAAAGCTCCGGAAGCAGTGGAGTTTTTAAGTGAGTCAGATGAAATGGAAAGATCATCACTGATCACCGTCCAATTGTCACCCTGATCAGTACTTTTAAATACATAATTGCCGGAATGATATAAGGTTTTGTGATCATGTTGTGACAACAAATAGGGTGCAACAAAATTGAATTTCAGCTCACCCTGGTGGTTCTCAGGGAGCTTTGGGCGAATTGATATTGAAGTATCAGCCGCCATATCCTTTCTTCTGGCCGCACCATTTTGCAAGCTAAAATAAACCGTATTTGGATCAACAGGATCCACGTAAGTGAAACAACCATCCCCTCCACTCCAGGCATCAATCCATAGGTATTTCCAACCATCAGTGAAATTGGCATTATATTCATTTGCAATGCCATAAACTGTGGCATCGTCCTGAACCCCTCCATAAACTTTGTAAGGTTCCTGGTTATCAACAGTGATATCATAAAACTCGCCAGCAGGGATATTGTTGAAATGTGTCCAGCTCTTTCCTTTATCATAGCTTACATAAAACCCTCCATCGTTGGCCAAGGCCAAATGGTTGGGGTTGATGGGATTGATCCACAGTTCGCAATGGTCCAAGTGCAATGTGCCAGCTGCACTGGGAAATAAATGATAAACATCACCACCGATTAAATCAAAGGTTTTTCCTCCATCAGTGCTGTGTGCCAAACGAACGCCTAACCCGAAGACTTCCTCATCATTTTGGGGATTGACATAGATATCTGTAAAATACCAGCCAATCACAGAAAATATCATTAATTCCTCCTGGTGAGTTCTTTGCCAGCTATTGCCACCGTCCAGGCTTTTGTATACTTCAGCCGCACCTTTGCCTTCTTCCCTGTTCCTA
>CBDVAV010000410.1:0-4965 GCA_965372055.1 uncultured bacterium
ACTATATAAACGAAACAGTCATAATGCCCTGACCAAAGCGCTATCCGGATTCGGCAGGGCAATGAATAGGTTATACGAAAACCGTAACCACAATATTTACAGCAATGGGGAAGTTGAAATCCTGAAGAAAATCAGCAAAAGGAATCCTGAAGTAATTTTTGATGTTGGGGCAAATGTTGGAAATTATGCTATGGAGGTGATACGGTTTTGTCCTAAGTCAAAAATATATGCTTTTGAACCTGTAGCCACAACGTTTGAGGAATTGCAAAACAATCTTGATTTTGAAGACAGGGTTCACCTAATGAACAAAGGACTGTCGGATACCAATGATAAAATTGAGTTTTTCATTTATGAAGGCAGTGAACACACTTCACACTTTGAGATAGAAGGTGAAGAATTTGAAAATAAAGATAGTGTTACTCTGGATGTTGTCAAAGGGGATGATTTTATGGATACTGAAAACATTGATCACATAGATTTATTGAAAATAGATGTGGAAGGAGCAGAAATGAAAGTGCTCAATGGATTTCGACAGGCATTACAGAATAAACAAATTGACATTATTCAGTTCGAGTATGGATACATTAACATCACAACAAACATACTTCTGAAAGATTATTTCCGCTTTCTTAATGACTTTGGTTACGAAGTTGGTAAAATATATCCAAAATCCGTGGACTTCCGGGAATACCAATACAAGCATGAAAATTTTATTGAGTCCAATTACTTGGCTGTCAATAGGGATAAAAAAGAAATAATTGATTTACTCTCTTAAACTGAATGATGTTCCGTCAATCACTAAGAGATTTTACAAACTAAACCTACTCCTGATAAAAAGAAAAAAATGACCATAGAAAGTGTTTTTGGTAAAGAGTGATCGTTAAAAGAAGTGGTATTTTATATTTGTAAAGGGGTTATCTAGTCTGTAATTCAGGGAGTTATAATATAAAAATCATGGCTTTTGGGATCATTATTCCACATTTGAGTCCGCCTTTGAATTTCTTTTTTCTTGCATCTTTTGAGTGAAAGTACCAGCTAATAATCCCGTAGGTATGGCAACGAGTCCAATCCCGAGGAAAGCTATTAAAGAAGCTAGGACCTTTCCTCCAACTGTAATCGGATATACATCACCATATCCGATAGTTGTTAGAGTTGCTACTGCCCACCAGACTGTAGCTGAAATATTTGGAAAAGCCATTGGTTGAGCATCCTTTTCAAGATAAAACATTAATATTGAGGCTACTAAAAGAATTATTAACGTAATATAAAGTGTTACCAAAAGCTCATATTTTCTTTCTTTAAAACAATCGGTGATCATTTTAATGGATTCAGAATGTCTTTGAAGTTTGGCTATCCTGATAATTCTAATTATCCTTAGCAGTCTAATAAATCTGAGATCCAAAGGTATCAAAAACGGGATGTAGAATGGTAAAATTGCTAAAATATCAATAATACCCATTGTAGAAAAAACAAACCTTAATCTTGATAATCGACTGTCAGGAAAAGCAAATTTAGCAGAGAAGAATCTAGCGATATATTCAACTGAAAAAATAATGACACTAAATACCTCAAAAATGTAGAACTCTTGTGAATAGTTTTTGTAAACCTCTTGATGAGATTCTAGGACTATTGCTACTATATTTAGAATGATAAGAGCCATTATAAAAACACCAAATTCTTTTGAACTTAAAATGGAATAAACTCTTTTCATAGAAGGATAAATTAATTATTAATCATATTAAGAAATTAATTTAATATAAATCTATTCGAAATCCTCTTTAAATATCCCCCAATTGTGGCCTGATCAATATCTCTTCCACAACTGAATTGGGAGAAAGCGTATAAGCAGAATAAATCGCATCTGCAACATCTTCAGATTTGATAAATCTATCCTCCGGCAAATCAACGCCTTCCCAGGTTGAAGTATAGGTGGAGCCAGGGATCACGGCGGTGACTTTCACTACAAATTCTTTCATTTCTTCCCGCAATACTTTTGTCATTCCATGTAGGGCATACTTTGTTATGCTATATGAACTGCCACTTTTATATGGTTGAATCCCAGCAATAGATTCAATATTAAAGATATGCCCCTGCCTTCTTTCTACCATGTCACCTATCAGCCCTTTGGTAACATAATAAGCACTTAGGAGATTGATATCGAGCATCTTTTGCAGCACATTTTCTTCTTCGTTATAAATTTGCCCTGGAAGGTAAATCCCTACATTATTTACCAAAACATTTACCGGAACATCAAGGGACTTTACAAATTCAGTAAAAACTTTGGTGCCCTGTTTTTGCTCAAGGTCGGTAGAAACCACATCACATTTTATATTATTATTCGATTCAATTTCCTGTTTCAAATTGTTCAACTCTTTCTGATTACGGGCACAAGTTGCAACATCAAAACCCATTGAAGCAAATTTGCCCACGATTGCCTTGCCGATGCCCTTGCTCCCTCCTGTAATTACAGCTAAGTTATTCATGAATTACTAAATCTTCTACTTTCACAATTCTCAAAATTGTAACATTGTTACAGTATCCAAAGTAAATCATTATTAATCTAAATTTTGGGCAAAAAAATAATTTAAAACTTATCTTTATCGCTGTAGACAGCTATGAAAACAATAGGTCAATATTTTATTTTCATCGGTTCATTATTTGTAAACAGGGAATCATTTAGAACTTATGCCCGGTTAGTTGTTGATGAGGCAATACTGATCGGTATAAATTCCATTTTCCTGGTTTCCATTGTTTCGTTTTTCATTGGGGCTGTAACCACGCTTCAAACAGCCTATAACCTTGTGAGCCCACTAATTGCAGATTACGTGATATCACTCGTAGTTCGGGACATGACATTGCTTGAACTAGCCCCTACTATTACTGCTATAGTTTTTGCAGGGAAAGTAGGATCCAGTATTGCAGGTAATTTAGGGACAATGAGAATAACCGAACAAATTGATGCCCTTGAAGTGATGGGGATAAATTCAGCATCTTACCTGGTACTCCCCAAAATTTTAGGGACATTAATCATGTATCCATTGTTGGTGATCCTTTCTGCATTCCTTTCTATATATGGAGGCTATATTGCTTCAATAACTTCTGGTGTTGTAACCGGTACGGATTACATTTATGGCATCAGGATTGAGTTCAATGAATTCATGGTAACCTTCGCATTGATTAAAGCTGTGGTTTTTGCTTTATTGATATCATCCATATCGGCCTTTAAAGGATATTATACCCAGGGTGGGGCATTGGAGGTAGGCCAGGCCAGTACCAGTGCGGTAACAAACAGCGTGATTGCTATCTTATGTGCAGACTATCTCCTGGCCCAATTACTATTGTAATTTATGATAGAGATTCAAAATATAACGAAATCCTTTGAAGGAAACCTGATTTTAAAAGGAATTGATGGGGTTTTTGAACGGGGAAAAACCAATATGATCATTGGGGCCAGTGGTACAGGAAAAAGTGTATTGCTAAAATGTATTGTAGGGCTGCTTAACCCTGACCAGGGCAATGTAATTTATACCCAGAGAAACTTCACGACAGCCCACCGCAACCTTAAAACTGAGATCCGTAGGGAAATTGGCATGCTTTTTCAGGGTGGTGCATTGTTCGATTCAAAAAATGTTGAAAGTAACGTAAAATTCCCCCTTGATATACTCACCAATATGGTAGAAAGTGAAAAACTCGACAGGGTTAATTTTGTATTGAGCAGGGTTGGTTTGGAAAATGTAAATAGAAAAATGCCCTCGGAACTAAGCGGTGGCATGAAAAAGCGGGTGGGAATTGCCAGGGCTATCGTCAATAACTCCAGGTATTTGTTCTGTGATGAACCCAACTCGGGCCTTGACCCTCAGACTGCAATCCTGATTGACAATCTTATCCAGGAGATCACCAAAGAGTTTGACATCACTACCATTGTAGTCTCTCATGACATGAATTCAGTGATGGAAATTGGGGAATACGTGATGTTTATCTTTGAAGGAGCCAAAGTTTGGGAAGGCACAAACCAGGACATTACCAAATCCGACGTAAAAGAACTCAATGATTTCCTGTTCGCCAATGCACTGTTAAGAGCAGTGAAAGAAAAAAAGGTTTAACGGTTTGTGCTAAGAGCTTGTTGTCTTGACGTGCTTTATTCTAAATCGAGTATAATACTGATATTTTCCTTAACAACCTTTCTGATTGAATTCGGTAAAGCTCCAATTTTCATAATTAATCTTTTATTGTCAATTGCCCTAATCTGATCAATTAGTATGTCGCTATCTTGTTGAAGTTTCGACTGGCCCTTTTTTAAATTTACTCTCAAGATTTCAGAGTCTTTATTAACATTTGTTGTGATAGGACAGATAATAGTGGAGGGATGTGAAACCTTATTAAGTAGATTGGTTTGAACTACAATTACAGGTCTTGTTTTACCTGGCTCAGTACCTACTTGTGGATTTAAATCTGCAATCCAGATCTCATACTGTTTAATCGACATAATCTATCCCTTCAAACTCTTTTAGAATGGACATTGAATTTTCTTTTACCAAATCAGATTCTACTTTTAATTTCATTTCCAATAAAAGTCTTTTCTGAAGTCGGTTATAGTAATCAAGAGCTTCGTTAATATACCTATTTCTTGGTTTTTTAATCTTCGAGAGAATTTTCTCGGTTTCACCAAAGATGGTGTCATCAATTTTAAGTGATACGTTTTTCATGATATAGAATTCTCATATTGCAAATATATATCATATAAGTATATACTTTGTGTATTTGCCATATTTATTTCGGCATGGAGTGTAGCCTTCCCATTATTGTAGCCTTCCCTAAAAAACCAGGCAGTCTAAAATAGCTTATAAAAAGCCTTTTCTATTCCGTAGGTGGGGTTTTGCAACGGTTACTAATGTTATGGGGATTTCCCCGCACCAATCTCAGCTATTTTCTCCCTGCAAATCCTGTCGGTAAGCCCTTTTAGTT
>CBDVAV010000411.1:0-4957 GCA_965372055.1 uncultured bacterium
GATGAAAAGAGAAGCAGAAGCCAGGATTGCACCAACTAGAAAATAGGGCCGTCGCCTTCCAAAGCGGTTCCAAGTTCTGTCGCTCATGTAACCAATAATTGGTTGTACTATCAATCCTGTAACTGGAGCGGCGATCCACAATATTGGTATTTCATCTATTTCTGCACCAAGGGATTCGAAAATGCGGCTTACATTCGAGTTTTGCAGGGCAAATCCGAATTGTATACCCAGGAAGCCAAAGCTCATATTCCATATTTGCCAAAAATTGAGCTTGGGTTTACTTATTGGTGGTTTGTTTTCCATAAGATTAATATTTACCGTCGGAACTCGACATCACACGACGGTTTATTAGTATTTTTTGTCGAATCTCACCTTTCTCGTTCCAAGTTGTAAGATACAAGTTGCAGGTACCTATAACCTATATTGATCACGCCCCAAAGTACGGGGATTTTATAGTTTGATTAAAATCTGGTCTCTTGTATTTTCAATTCTTGTTGTCAATACACTTTGCTCTTTCACAGTACCAACATTTCCTTTTGGATTAAATTGGGTAATTGGCTCAAGAAAAGTTATTTCTTCTGACTTTAAAGTCTTTTTATGGCCATTTATTTCAATCTCATGGTTGGTTGTAATTAAGCCATGAAAAATAAGCTCTATATGCTTGAACTTTGAATTGCGTTTGCCATCAACTGCTTCTAATTTCAAGTGATCAGGGGAATAGATCATTTCACGTGAATAAAATTCCCCACTTTGATAGTCATAACTTTTACCATCATCCTCATAATATGTAAAACTAGAATCATTTACCCCATAATAAACATGTAACATCAAAGTGTCATCCGGTGCTTCTTCGGCAAATGACACTGGACTCTGCATTGGTATAATTGCACTGGTACGAATAAATATTGGCAGCTTTTCAATGGGGGATTCCACCAATATTTCTTGATTTCCCTCCATTACCTCACCTGTATGCATATTAAACCAATCTCCTTCAGGTAAATAGACCCTGGTGATGGCCTCATCACTTTTTATTGGCGTAATTAAAATAGATGGCCCGAAAAGATATTGATTTTGGAATTTTTCATAATAGATTTTTGCATCAAAACTGTAATCAATAGCCAGGCTTCTACAAATGGGAAGGCCGTTTTGTGTTGCCTCATAAAATACCGAGTAAATATATGGAAGTAATTTGTATCTCAGCTTTATATAGTTTCTCGATATTTCTTCAACTTCTTCCCCGTATGACCATGGCTCCGAATCCCTGCTATTCATCATTGAATGTGCCCTGAAAAATGGGGAAAATGCACCTATTGTAATCCAACGCGCGAACAGGTTGACAGAAGCATCTCCGGCAAATCCACCTACATCATAACCTGTAAAGGGGATTCCTGTCAAGCCTAAACTATTTACTAATCTCACACCCAAGAGCATATGTTCCTCACTGGCTACATTATCACCAGTCCATACCGCGGAATACCTCTGTATGCCAGAAAATGCTGAGCGTGTCAGGCAGAATGGCCTTTTTCCATTAAGTTGATTCTTAGCACCTTCATAAGAGCTTTTAGACATCATTAGGCCATAAATATTTCTCCCTTTCCTGGTGTTCCCCTTCTTACCCTCAAAATCAAACTCGATCAGTTCGGGGAGCATATACCCCCAGGTGGCGATTTCGTTCATGTCGTTCCAATAACCTTCAACACCAAGGTCAATATAAAATTTCAACATTTTAGCCCACCATTCCCTGGTGTTTTTGTTAGTGAAGTCTGGGAAATGGCACCATCCTGGCCATACTTCTCCAGTATAGTAAGTACCATCAGGATATTTAAGAAAAACATCATTCTCTTTTCCATCTTCATAAGCGTGGTACCCATCTTCAACTTTAATCCCAGGATCGCACATTACAACGATTTTAAAACCGATATCTTTCAACTTGCTGATCATGGATTTCGGATCGGGAAACCGGTCCTTATCCCAGGTGAAAATTTTATACTCATCCATATAATGGATATCCAATACAATTGCATCCGCTGGAATATCCTTGTAGCGGAAAGTCTCTGCAATGCCAAGTACTTCTTTATCAGGATAATAACTATAACGGCATTGCTGAAACCCTAAGCTCCATAACGGAGGCAACTCCATTCTCCCAGTCAGATATGTATAAGATTCTATAATACCTGCTACCGAATCTTGGTGGATGAAATAATAATCAAGATCTCCACTGTCTGCACCAAAACTTGAGAACCTATTGTTGGATGCACCAAAATTGAAATATGATTTATAGGAATTATCGAGGTAAATACCGTAGGCTACTTTATGATGTATTCCAATATAAAAAGGGGTTGAACAATAAAGAGGGTCACTATTGGTAGAGTATCCAAAGTTGTCCGTGTTCCAATTAACATATCCTGATCCAAATTTATCCAGGTTGCCTGTTTTTTCACCTAAGCCAACGAAACGCTCTCCCTCCTGAAGTTTCTTATAACAAGTTACCTGGGAGTTGATCCATGATGTTCCGAAAGCTTCATCATCTTCGTTAAGTATTCCCCCGTCTTTATTTTTAAAAGTAAGCCTCATTGGATCAGTTGACATCTGAAGGTCAATTTTTTCAGTGGAAACAACAATTAACCCAGGGGATTCGATTATCTCAAATTTTTCAGCCCCAGGAGTGACAATAATTGCGTAGGATTGGTCATCAAACTCTTCCCTTCTTGTGAATCTTATTCTGATGATGGATTGGGAATAAACAGTAATTTCAAATTTAGCATTATCGGTAATTCCCGAAATGCCATTCTTTGTCTTATTATATTGTTTTATTGCACCAAGGGATTGATTGGCATCTATTGAAGTTGTTGTATCTATAGGTGGTAACATTTATAGTAATATTTTTAATCATTTGCACTAATAAACAAGCCTAAAGTAACCAGAATATCTATGACGGATACCACATGACAACTAATAATTCCAGAAAACGATTGCGGTTACGAGTGAAATAAAATCAAAAAATCAGCCACCATCTTTCAAATAAGGTGGTTTGCCAAAAACCAAAAAGCAATGCCTTTTTCACACGCAGGTCAGCCCACTTCACTCCTCGTTCCTCGTTTCAAGTTCCAAGGAACCTACAACCTGCAACTTGTAAACATGGCAAACCTATTTAGCTGATCTCAATCCATTTTATGATAGATGTTTTTTTATCCAAGATTTGACGATTGTCTTGGGATGAACTTTGCGGGCAGCACTTTTGTCTGGTGTTTAATTGTTTCTTCTTCGCTCTCGATTTCATGGATCAAAAGCTTGGCTGATTCTTGCCCCATTTCAAAACCAGGTTGAGCTACAGAAGAAAGGGATGGTTCAATAATACTGGAAAAACGCCAATCACTAAATCCAATAATAGAGATATCTTCAGGTATTTTGTAGTCGTGCTCTTTGGCAGCTACCATTGAGCCAAAGGCGGCTATATCATTATTGGCAAAAATGGCATCTGGGGGATTAGAAAGCTCCATTAACTTTTCAAATGATGCTTTGCCCTCCTCTTCCGTCCCATGGCCGCAATCAATAATCAATGATTCATCAATGGGTATATTTGCGTCCATCAGTGCTTGTTTGTATCCGTTCAGCCTGCTTTTGCTTATCAAAAGATTTTCTGGTCCGGCCAAATGGGCAATTCTTTTTCTCCCCTGATCCACTAGATATTTCACAGCATCTTTAGATCCCCCAAAATCGTCAACTACTACCTTGCTGGAATCAATTTCACTGCATACCCTGTCAAAAAATACAATTGGTACACCATTCTCGTGTACCCACTTAAAGTGATCAAAATTCTTGGTTTCCCTGGATATAGAGACAAGTAGCCCGTCTACCCTGCTGTTAAATAAGGCATTGGTATCTGTAAGTTCACGTTCATATGATTCATTGGATTGGCTGATGATCACGTTATATCCTGCACTATAGGCAACATCTTCGATTCCACTGATTACAGTTGAGAAAAAGAAATGTACTATTTCTGGAATAATAACACCTATGGTATTTGTATGGCTTTTCCTCAAACTCAAAGCAATGATATTTGGCTGATAATGCAACTTTTCTGCTAGTTGTTTAACAGATTCTTTTGTTCTTGGGCTTATATCAGGATGATCTTTGAGTGCCCTGGATACAGTTGATGGTGAAATCCCTAACTCCCTGGCTAAATCTTTTATGGTGACTTGACTAGTTCTCAAAATAGTGCTTTTAAATCTCTGGTAAATATACTAAAATAGTTTAGGTGAGCAGGGTACATTTTGGCATGTTTCAATATTAATTTCAACAAATCAATCATACATAAAGTTTACTTAGGGTGATTTCAATCGGTTGAAATATTTTCATTCATTTTATGGCCATTCCCTTTGTTGCTAGAAATGGAATTAATACTGATATTTATATCAACAGTCAAATTTAATTCCAAAGCGAATTTTACAGGGTGAAAAAAACAGGAAAAAATCGGGTATTGGTTGAAAAACTGTATCCAATGGTTGATGATGGGCGATACCCGGTAAAAAGAACTGTTGGGGAACGGGTTGAGGTGTCAGCAGATATCATTGCCGATGGTCACGATTTCCTTAGGGCTAATGTACTTTACAAAAAGCCTGGTTCTACCAAGTGGTTTCAAACCCCATTAAGCCAAAAAGACAACGATAGTTGGGAAGGAAGTTTCATGGTTGATAAAGAGGGGCATCACTCCTTTAAAATTGAAGCATGGGTTGATCACTTTCTTACTTGGTACAATGGAGTATTGAAAAAAGCTGAGGCAGGACAGGATTTAAAAATAGAGATATTGGAAGGTGCTGATTATCTACGACAAATCAATATCAAACAAAATAAATGCGCCTTCTATGTTTTTCTTTACCTTCTCTTTATATTCTTTTTCTTCTTCTGATATTACTCTTCTTTCAATAAAAAGCTTTCTCTTCTTCGTCCTCTAACC
>CBDVAV010000412.1:0-4955 GCA_965372055.1 uncultured bacterium
CTGGTAGCATTTTTAATCCTTCTTCCAGGAAAATCCCTTGATAAGGGTTGGTTCTCGATTTTGCCGGCACTTAATGCAACAATCAATTCATTCACCAGCATATCCTTATTATTGGGATATTATTTTATTAAAAGAGGGAAGGTCAGGCAGCACAAAATGATGATGATTGCATCATTTGTATTGGGGGTTATATTTCTCATTTCATATATAATTTACCATTCAAATGTTCCTTCAACAAATTTTGGCGGATCAGGATTGATTAAATATGTGTACTATACTTTACTGATTGCACATATTTTATTGGCAATGGCGGTAGTCCCATTTGTATTATTTGCATTGTATTATGCCCTCAACAACAACATTGAAAGACATAAAAAAGTAGTGAAATTTGCATGGCCGGTTTGGCTGATTGTATCGATTTCTGGTGTATTGGTGTATTTAATGATAAGTCCTTATTATTAACATTCTAACCTATTTTTAATTAATTTTGTATAATTAGGGCTGTTTGGCTGGGTAATATTGTTATAATCTTTGATTATGAAACGTCTTGCATTAATAATAACATTACTATTATGGGTATCATTGGATTTAATGGCACAATGTGCCATGTGCAGGGCAACTCTTGAAAATAATGTTAGCAATGGACAGGCTGGAATTGCTTCGGGCATCAATTTTGGAATCTTGTATTTGTTTATAATGCCCTATTTGATAGTAGTTGTGTTAGGCTTATTATGGTATAAGAAAAGTCGTAACAACAAAAGATATGTTGCAGAATAATACTTTTAGCATCAAGACTAACAATTCTACTTAGGTTATTCGTTTAATCAATTAGAAGGCCTAAGACAATGAAATTCCGAATCATTTATCTGATAATTACATTGCTTGCCTTGGCTTCAGGGCTCATAATAAAGGACAAGAATCTTTCTGACACCTACACTTCATTATCTTTTAAGAATGATACGGAGCAATATTTAAAAAGGGAGATCCAGTTAATGAAGGATCAGGCAGGACCTGTTTTAGATAAGATCAGCATCTCTTCAAACTCTCCATTCTCAAACTTAAGCTTAAACACCCAATCCCGGTATCTATTATATGTATATAAGAGAAGCCGTCTGTACTATTGGTCGGATTTTCATTTTGTTCCGGATTACAACCGAATTTCTAAAGAATTTGATAAAGAGGTAGAATATTTTCATTTCCCCCAAGGCCACTTTTTAGTAAAGAAATGGAAATTTCAGGTCAAGGATGATACTTTTGAAGTATTTGCACTTTTACCAATTAAATATACGCCCAGTATTAATAATAACTACCTGAAGCCAGCAGTTAATGGATTTATATTTAGGAATACTGATATCAAAATATTAGATGATGTTGCCCAGGGAATTCCCATTTATCATGATGGTCAATATTTGTTTTCAGCTGACCAGGAATCTGAACTAACAGTTTTCAATCCATGGGCGCAATTCATTGCAATTTTTTTGATTATTGCAGGACTTCTGATGATTTTATATCAAATCCATCAGTTCACTAAACGACTGGCACAGGGTCGAAATGTGGAAGTAGGGTTTCTTGTCCTGGCTTTTTCTTTGATCGTACTTAGATCATTTATGTTGATTATTGAATTTCCAAGTGCGTTTGCAAGTTGGTTGCTTTTTGATCCAAAGTTATTTGCATCATCAGCTTTGATACCTACCATAGGTGATTTATTACTGAACTCTTTGGTTATATTCTATTGTGTTTGGTATTTGTTTAGAAATTATCACCGGTCACGAACTTTTGCCAATCTTCTTTCGATGTCTTATACGGCAA
This sequence comes from uncultured bacterium, assembly GCA_965372055.1. Lineage (GTDB taxonomy): Bacteria > Bacteroidota > Bacteroidia > Cytophagales > Cyclobacteriaceae > CBDVAV01. The sequence continues at coordinate 1,810 of CBDVAV010000412.1, forward strand.
AGCTCGCAACCTCAATAGGACTGGTTTTCCTTAGTTTCTTTGCCCTGTCATTTCCATACTTTTTATTTGAAATATTTTACGATAACCCTCAATGGTCATTGGATATTACCAACAACCTGGATTTTTCATTTGTTAAGACTTTATTCTACCTAGCCTTCATCATCAATGCGGCGATATTTTTTATTTGTTATCATATCATATTTAGGGTTATTTCAAAGATTAATGACAGGTCGATCTATGAAATGATTTTGAGTTATTCATTAGGAGCATTATTGTTTATCTCATTTGCCTATCAATTACAGTTGCCCATGGTAGTGACAATTATTGTAAATACTATCTATTTTTTCTTGTTGTTCATTTTAAAACTGCCAAGGTTTTTGATCCAGATGCGATATCTGGCATTCCTCTACCTATTCACAAGTGCATTGGTCAGTTCACTGATGGGTGCTTACTCAATTTACATGTTTGAGGAGGAAAATGAGTTTAATAATAAAGTAAAGTTTGCCAATCAATTTTTGGTTGATAATGATAACCTTGGTGAACTAATGTTATCTGAAGCTGTAACAAAAGTCAAAGAAGATCCTTTAATAACAAGCCGCATTTATAGCCCTTTTATGTCAAAAGAAGCAGTGGTAAGGAAAATCAAAAGGGTATACTTGAGCAGTTATTTCGATAAGTACAATGTACAAGTGTATTTATACAATGCCGAAGGACAGCCTTTTGATGTTGAAAGCACTAAAGCCTCTTACGCGGAAATTAAAAAGTCTTTTGCGCAAAATCAATATGCAACAGAGTTTGAAGACCTGTATTTTGTTAATAGAATTGGTGCTGATGTGACCAAACGATATCTCTATTTTATCGATCTTAAGCGTTACCAAAACATTGCTGGGCACATAATACTTGATTTGAGCCTTAAAAAGATTATTCCCACTTCTGTTTATCCAGAGTTGTTAGTAGATAATCGTTACTTGCTGCCCTACCAAAAAATGCTTTATAATTACGCGATCTTTTCAAATAATCAAATTACATATAATGCTGGTGATCTCAATTATGCCAATAATTTTAACACGAGTTTGCTTTCTAATAACCAACTGTTCGAGAATGGGATTACATATAGAGGATTCGAACATTTTGCAGTCACCGATCAGGACAATAGGGTCATTGTAATTTCTTCATCACAATATCAATGGATTAGGATTTTTTCAAATTTCTCATTCCTGTTTTTGGTATCGATAATGATCATTTTGCTAATGATTGGCATATATTCCATTTATACCAGCTTCACCATTACCTCACTCCGGTATGCGACACGTATTCAATTTTATTTAAATGTAGCATTCGTGGTGCCTTTGTTCATAGTAAGTTTTGCAACCATCAGCTTGATAAATAACTCCTCCAAACGAAAACTGGAAAATGAATATTATAATAGGGCGCGGACTTTGAGTGAAAATATTAACAATGATCTTTATGAATACAATAATTCAAATACTGATCCCGAAGAACTTTCAAATAAGTTAACGCTAATAGCCCAAAGCTCCGGTACCGATCTAAACTTGTTTAATGTTAGGGGAAGATTAATAGCAAGCAGCCAGCCGTTGATCTATAATGAATTAATTATTTCAGAGTATATAAACCCACTAATTATTCAAAGGATTATTGAAGGGGGCAACAACCACATAGTGATTGATGAGAAAATAGGGGATTTGCTATACAATTCCACCTATTTGGCCATAAAATCAACCCAAACCAGCGAATTACTAGGAATACTGAGTATACCTTTTTTCAATTTAAAGTATACATTGGAAAGACAGGAAATTGAAGTGTTTACAAATATCCTTAATATTTTTATTGTCGTGTTCATCATATTTCTGGGAATTTCCTATTTCGCTTCTAAGAGATTAACTCTTCCCTTGACATTTATAGCCCAAAAATTGAGGAGGACTTCGCTTTCAGAAGTGAACGAACCGATTGTGTGGAAATCCGATGATGAAATTGGTTTGATGGTAGATGAATATAATAAGATGTTGGAAAATCTGGAAGATAGTAAACGGGCTTTAGCGATAAGTGAAAAAGAAACTGCCTGGAGAGAGATGGCAAGACAAGTGGCACATGAAATAAAAAACCCTCTAACCCCCATGAAACTCACGCTTCAACATTTAGAAAGGATATTAAAAGAAAAAGCTAGCGGAGACAAGAGATTCGATAAGCCAATAAATACACTTTTGTACCAGATAGAAACCCTTGATGATATTGCAACAACATTTGGAAATTTTGCCAATATGCCGATTCCTGAAATAGAAAGATTTGAATTAACAAGTCTGTTAAGGAAAACATTTGGCCTGTACAAAAATATTAAAAGTGGTACCGTAAAACTCTTTGGGGAGAATGGGAAGATTTTTGTCTTTGGAGATGAGCAATTGATCGGAAGGGTTTTTTCAAATATTCTCATCAATTCCATTCAGTCCGTTCCTGAAGGGAAGGAGGCCCAAATAAAAGGAGAGATTAAAATTAATGGAAAGGATAAAGTACTGGTGAGCATCCAAGATAACGGTAACGGAATTCCCGAAAACATCAAAGACAAGATATTTGTACCTAATTTCAGTACCAAGTCTGGTGGCTCAGGTATTGGGCTGGCCATTGCAAAAAGAGGGATAGAGCATGCTGGGGGAAAAATTTGGTTTGAAACAGAAGAGGGGATAGGAACAAAGTTTTTTGTTGAATTGCCCTCGGCGAGCTAAATGAAATTCCTTTTCATATTTGTATTGCTATTGTGCACCCTTCCATTTGTTACCGAAGGGCAAATTTCCAATCAAAGATGCAAATGGGTAAAAACATTCGATGAGCCATTTGCACTGGATACCCTTAGTATTGACGAATCTTCATTGACTTTTACTAATACAAACAATTCACAAATATCATTTGAACACGATATAAATACAGGGTTGGTCATCATAAATAGCACCACAAAGGTTGACTCAGTATTTACTTGTTATAGAGTATTCCCAATTGCCATGCATCAAAGTATTTATAATCGCAGCCTGGATCAATATGATTCCAACGCTATGTTCAAAGATCCAAAACCATTAACCAATCCAACTGATAAAAGGGACGAACTTTTCCAAATGGATGATATGACCAAAGGTGGA
>CBDVAV010000413.1:0-4947 GCA_965372055.1 uncultured bacterium
TCCCGAGAATGCCGTTTTTTATTAAACTCACTAGGAAATAATAAGTATTATCTCCAATTTGGGGGGGGGCGGATATATAAGCTCGAACCTAACTGAATCCACTTGGTTATTTGATCTGGTGTTAACAGATTCCTCAAAATACCACTCAAAAGTTATGCATTCTTTATCATCTGTTTCCTTAAATGTAGTTCTATGGTTATAAATATAGATGCTGTCTATAACCTCAGGATCATCATGATTTTCGTAAACCCACCAACTACCGGCCATAAATTTAGTGTAGGGGTCGAAATCCGGGGGAGTGAACACTTCGGTCCTTTCCTTGTCGGGACATTTACAAGCGCAAAGCAATAGTATAATTACTAAAAAATGTACATTTTGTCTGTTCATAAATCATTGGTTTAACACGTATCTGATGGGTAATCCATCAGATACGTGGCTCTGCTTTATGAGATGATTCCAGGTTTACCAAACTTTAAAATTTAATAAACCAAATCTCATCACTGGTTAATAAAATAATCTTTCAATACAAAAACCGAAGAATCAGGGTAAACGCGCATTACCACCCCCACGTTCTCTGCATATACCTCTGAAATAACATACTGGGGATCGGGATGGAAAGTAGTAATGGTATTGCTGTACTCAACCCCGTTAATGGTTTGGGTGGCTTGTTTGTTCACAATTTCGGCAGGTGTAGCGTAATTGGCCTTATCACCTTTGTCATTAGGGTAAAATAATAAGGTTGAACTTTGTCCCAATATCCCATTTTTGATAAAACTAATTAAATAATAAAAATCGGTCTGGTCCTCAATTACCCCTGAAAACTGAACCACTTCCGTCCTCAAACTGTCAAAATTATGCCCCCCCAAATTCACATAATAATAATCTCTTTGCTCCCAAAACAGACACTCCTGATCACTGTCCCAAAGAGTGGATCTATCATCATATATGTAAATACTGTCCCTGATTTCCGGGTTGCCGATATTTTCATAGACCCACCAGCTTCCGGTCGGGAAATCAACGTACAACTTGATCTCTTCCGGCACGAAAACAGTAGGTTTCTCACTGTCTTTACATCGGCATCCAGATACACAGCAAATAGTCAATATCATTAATCCATGGATAATTGCTTTAGATAACATAAGTTCAATTCTACTTAAAATTACTTCATTTTGACGATCTTCATTTCCTTTACCTTGTTACTATAAACCGCCCTCACGATATAGATGCCTTTTTCCAAGTCTTTGTAAATGGTGATCAGTTCATTGGTCTTGAATGCCCTTGAATGGAATACAGTGTTTCCGCGGGTATCGGTAATGGTCAGGTCCACCTGTTCCTCATCAGCACTTTCTATTACCAGCTTTACCTCTTCCTCAAAGGGAACAGGCCAGGCCTTGATCACTGAAACTTCGGTGCTGTCATTGTTTTTTTGCAATGGAACAGCATTGCTGATGAACCTGTCATCATGTTCACCGGTAAAAAATACCGATATGTCGCAGTCTAGGTTTTCGTTCCATACCGGGTCGCCTGAATCCGCAGCCACCAGGTTGCCCAACCTGCCATGGTTTTGGAAAAGTGAAATATCCTCAGCTTCCTGGCCATCTGCCTGGTTTAGGTGCCAAAGCCCCTTTAATCCCGCCCGTTGCAAGTCTATCAGTTCCTGGTCGAAGTTGGCCATTTCCCCACGCCAGCGGGCCCTTGTCCAAATCCGCACTGCCCCAATGTCGCCTTTAAAAAATATATTGTCCGGGGCATCGTAGCCAAAATGCATAGGCCCCGGTGAATCAAGGCTGCGGTCGCTAAAACCGGTACCTGCTGCTACACCATCTATGTAAAAGGTAATCTGGCCGTCTTTTCTCACCAGCCCCACTTGATGACACTGCCCGTCGAAGAGACTTGCTGGCTCACTGAGGTAATTGGCTTCACCGTTAAATTGTGCGATCAGGCGACCGTTATAGAGACCCCCGGTATAAATCCCAAAAATAAAGCCATCTGCCTGCCAACCCTGGCGGTAGCTGCGTTTACCTACCAGTATCTGGTGCACGGGGGCCATTCCCAAATAATAGGATTGAAAGAAGACCTCTATGGTAAAATCCCCCGTGCCAAGGTTGAGTTCTGGACTATCCGCGATTTCTACCAGGTCGTCAATGCCGTCAAAGGTTAGGGCATTGCCCGGGGCAGGCCCGATATGGCCATCCCCGCTAAAGGGGATATTTTCCAGGGGCAGGCAGTTGCCAGCCAGGCCCAAATCTGGATGGATGCCGATGTTGGCACCCTGCTCGGCGAAGATACTGCTGCCCCTGTCCTGTAGTTCAATGCTAACCCCCGGTTCCACGCAAAGCCAACCACCGGTGCGCACGAGAATTTCACTGCTTCCACGGATGATAAGGTGGGCACCAGTGCGCAGGTATACTGTGCCACCCCTGCCTGCCTCAATGGAGGAACCGTTCTCTATGATCAAAGTGCCCCCGTCGCCGATTTCCAACAAGCTTTCCATACCCAGGCTGAGGGTTGCCTTGTTGCCCGCTGCCGGGTCGCCCAAAATAATGCTGCCGCCGTTTTCTGCCAACAGGTGGGTGCCGTTGCACATTTCAGCCAGTAATTTCGAACCTTGGGGAGGGTTAATGGATATTCCATCCTGGTTAAAAAACCATAACCTGGACTGGTGGTTAAAATACAGCTCCCCGTTGCCGGTTACGCTGAGGTCATCGCTCAGGCTTCCCACTTGACCAAGGATCCATATTGGTGGGACACCGAAATTAAACGACCAATCACGGGAATCTATGGGGTGGTCGATGAAAAAGTTTTCAGTAAACTCTATGGATGGTACATCAATTCCTGCGATTTGTAAACCCAATAATCTTACAAAATTCCCATTGACTACCCTATATTCCCGTTCAATATTTATCCCTACCTGATCGGTGCTAAAACCGGAATTGAGGAAATCCGCAGCATCGTTGACCACCCGGTTATTGTCGAAAACCTGCTTTATTTCCCCGCCTTGCTCGCAGCCAGCACCATTGACCAATGCCCGGAAATAATCATCCACGTCCTGTAACAAGCCGCCATTAAAGGGGTGGTGGTCTGCAATAGGCTGACAAATTTGCGCCAGGGATAGCGACACTTGGTCGAAACCTCCATCATCAACCGTAAATGGTCCGCCTGGTATGGAATATTGCAAAAGTTTATCTTCCCCATCAAATAAGTCGAACATGGCTGCTCCAATGTTTCGTATGTTGTGATATCCAATACTAACCTCTGGAACTATAGGAACCCATTCCCAGTTTATAGCGTCATCTCTTTGAAACTCCTGATCCAGTTGATAATTGCCCATGTCGCAGATGGCCATGAAGCCATTGGCCCAACCCTCCGTCCAGGCGATGTTGGGGTTGTCTTCCTGGTTGATGTTATAATCCACGAAACCAGCAGTAAGGGGATTGAGCCAGTTCTTTTGCTGTAACTGCCACATCAGGTAATGCCCGAATTCGTGGTAAATGGTGTTTTCGTCACCAGTGCCTGTAATACCATCACTGAGGAATATGGAGGGCCTGCCCCCCACCAGCCCATGTATTATGGGAATGTCTACCTCGTATAATATGGTTGGGGATATAAAAAAGCCACCTGCATCCATGGGAAAATAAGGCCAGACACTGATGCCCCCGGGCACTTCCACCCCGTTGTTATTGCAGAACTCCAGGGCGTGCTTTACAAAGGCCACCGAGCGGTGGCTGCGGTCGCTGATGTTGCGCTCCCCAATATTGTAAATGGTTCCAGCACTCCCGTTATGGCCCAGGTGGAAATTGCCAATAATTGCCCTGCGAGTAAATAGCGGTGGGTTGTTATTGCTGATGAACCCAAAAGAGGTTTTGGCCTTCACGTCCCAGGTTGGGTCGTTGGCCTTTACCGAGAGGTAGACCTCTATTTTTCCACCCTCCGTCCAGCGGTGCTGGCAAATGTTAAATGAAAATTCAAAAGAGCCGTCATCCCTGGTGACAGTACTGCCCAGGTATTGGTCGTCCAGGTTGGAGTAATCGTGCTGGCTCAGGTCATTTTCGAAAAACTTGATCTCCAGGCCGCTGAGCGGCATGGTGATCGGGATACCACGATCGTTGGTAAAGGAGGTGGTAAGCCGGCCCGTTAAAATATAGGAAAAGCGTTGCCGGGCAGGGCCGCAACCGTTGCGGCCATTTTCGGGGGCTTCTTCCAGGTTGATCGATTCCAGCGGGGTATTGCGTTCCATGGGAATGGAGTAGGGCAGGCCGGGGACAAATACCATGTTCCACTCGTCTTTCCAGGGTTGGGCTTCCGTGTCAATGTCATCACCAAGGTTGGACAGGGGTATGCTGTCACGGGGAATTTCCACTCTTTGGGGCACTGTTTCTTCGGGATCGAGCCAGGCCCGTTTGAGGTTTTGGAAATCAATCTCGCTCCATACTTCTATGGTTTTATAAGGGGTAAAATAGATGCGGGCCATGGCCTCCACCACCATTGGCTCCCCTTCGAACTCATCATCGCGGGTGGGGTGGGGGTTTTTGGGCGGGGTGATCACTTTCACGTTCCCGGTGGTGAACACTTCCAGTGAAATGGCCAGTGGCACGGGGTAGTAAGGGAGGTGGTTTTTGTCATAATTGAAATCATAACTGAGGCGGAAGGTATCTTGCCGGGTGTAGAGTTTATATTTAACAAAAGGGGGAACACCCAGGGAAGAAAAGATGGGGTGGCCGTCAGGGGAATTGTCCTTAAAGCGGGTATCCCTAAAATAGATGCTGTCCTGCACTGCCACTTCCAGGGTGATGCGCAGTTTTCCGGTAACGTTGTTGACTTCCCTGGACACCACCCTTGCGGTGAGTGGGACAGGCTGTGAAGCCATTACAATGTTTTCTAAGAATAGTACAATTGCTAATATGGTGTAAGTTTTCCATAATTTGTTCATTAAAGTTTATTTATTGA
>CBDVAV010000414.1:0-4940 GCA_965372055.1 uncultured bacterium
ATTTGAAAGCATTCTAATATTAGTTTTTTGTTTGTTTTTCGAATATTTCAATGGCTCCATTTTCCTTTAGTATGGAATTGATGGAATTGATATCCTCGATTGACATTTCAGGTTTTTTATCAATAAGAACAACAAAGGCATTGTCTGTTATTCTACTGTCATGAATTACAGGTTTCTTGCCAGGGTATAATCTTGTTCGAATTAAAAAAGTGATAAAACTCAACAGTACCGCTAAGCTTATCATACTCACGAAGCCAATTAATATAAAGGAAGGAATGGAATGAAGTGGTTTACCTCCATAAATTAATGGATAGCTGATAACAGAGGCCCAGTAAATGTAATAATACGATATTACCAGCCCCAATATGGCAAACAAAAAAGTGGCATAGGGCAGCCTGGTTTTTCTCTTCAATATTTTGAAAACTTCATGAATAGGATAAGGGGTAAACACTTCATTTATTTCAATCTTCTTATCAGAGATTTTCTTCAAACTTGAAATAAGCGACTCCTCTTGATTGTATACACCTACTCTTGTAGTGTTCATTGTATCATCAATTTGTTTACACTAGTTCGTTTTCTTTACTATATTTTAAAACACCCTTAACTTCGTGTATTGAGATGGTTGGCAGATATTTAAAAAATAACAATATGCATAAAATGAAAAACCCAAGTGTTCCTATGTATAATCCGATCTCTACACTTGAAGGTGAATAATCTGCCCAATTCGAAGGAAGCATATCTTTCGAGAGCGACGTAACAACAATTACATACCTTTCAAACCACATTCCGATATTTATCAATATTGAGATTATGAAAACAATTATTAGGTTTTTCCTGACTCTTTTAAACCAGAAAAGTTGAGGTACAATTGCATTGCTAATTATCATTACCCAGAAAGCACGGTTATAGTCCCCGGTAACCCTGTTGTGGAAAAAGGTGAACATTTCATATTCGTTACCTGAATACCAGGTTATAAACAGTTCGGTGGTATATGCTGTCCCCATGATCAGACTAATAAAAACCAGGATCTTACAGATGGCATTGAGATGTGAATCCGTAATATAGTCTTGGAGATTGTAAACTTTTCTCATCACTATCATCAAGGTTAACACCATGGCAAATCCTGATAAGATTGCCCCCACAACAAAATAGGGTGGGAAAATAGTAGTATGCCAGCCTGGTAAGATAGATGTGGCAAAATCCATGGCCACGATTGAGTGTACAGAGATTACTAATGCTGCCACCAAACCTCCCATTGACCAACTAAGCTTTTCGAACCTTAACCAATCCCTTGAAGAACCGACCCAGCCAAAACTAAAAAAACCATAAATAGTCTTTTTTATCTTTGAAGTTGTCCTGTCGCGAATGGTGGCTAAATCGGGGATCATTCCCAGGTACCAGAAGATAGCAGAAGACATTAAATAAGTAGCTATAGCCACATAATCCCAAAACAATGGAGAATTAAAGTTTACCCATAATGGACCCCTGGTGTTTGGATAGCCAACAATGTAAAAAAATATATAAATACGTCCTACATGGACAAGTGGAAATATCCCTGCGCACAATACGGCGGCTACAGTCATTGCTTCAGCAGCCCTGTTTATTGAAGTACGCCACTTTTGTCTTAAGATCAATAAAAAGATGGAAAAGGCTGTACCGGCATGTCCGATACCTATCCACCAAACGAAGTTTATAATACTCCAGCCCCAGGGAATTGTATTGTTTAAGCCCCACGTTCCAATGCCTTCGGTAACTGTTATGTATACAGCCCAGGCTCCATACCCTAAAGCGCTTAAACTAACAACTAAAGTAACATACCACCACAAAAAGGTTTTCCCTTCCATCGGCGCACAAATATCCTCTGTTACCTGGGGAATGGTTTTATCTCCAATTATTAATGGACCTCGAATATTTGTGTCATACATTGGCTTTAAATTCAATCATTGAATTAATTCTTTTTGATTTATGTTTTTCTGTCGGGTTGATTTCGGACTTTTACAAGATAACCGACAGATGGCAATGAATGTATTTCCTCAAGTAAATGATAATTTCTTTTGTCTTTGAATTTCTTTGATATTTTACTTTTATCATCGTTTTGATTTCCAAATACTATGGCACCGGCAGGACATGCTTGCAGACAGGCCGGCTTTATTTCATCTTCCTCTAAAAGGCGATTTTCAAGCTTTGCCTTTGCTTTCATTTCCTGGATCCTTTGAACACATAAAGAGCATTTTTCAACCACTCCTTTGGATCTTACCACCACGTCAGGATTTAAGACCATTCTCCCGTAATCGGAATTCATATGGAAGTCAAATTTTTTGTTCCTGTAAAATGCAAACCAGTTAAAACGCCTTACCTTATATGGGCAATTGTTCATGCAATACCTGGTGCCGATGCATCTATTGTATGTCATGTGATTTAGGCCATCATCACTATGCATAGTGGCTGCAACTGGGCAAACATTTTCACAGGGGGCATTATCGCAATGCTGGCACATAATAGGCTGATGATAGACCTTGGGGTTTTCTACTGATTCAGAATAATAGCGGTCAATTCGCATCCAATGCATAATGCGTCGTTTCCTTACTTCCTCTTTGCCTATTACTGGTATATTATTTTCTGCCTGACAAGCAATTACACATGCACTACAACCAGTACAAGCGTTAAGGTCAATTGATAAACTCCAGTGATAACCCACATGTACAGGATCTTTATAAAGGGATACTTTTTCCCTTTCCACTTTCTCATGAACTTCATTTCCCGAAGACGGGTTAATTAAATATTTATCCAATGTCGTCTCTCTTACAATTGCCCTGCCTTCCATCGAATGGTGGGTCTGTGTTAGGGCCAATAATTGTTTCCTGTCAGTTTTAATGACTTTTATATCATTTATATCATATTGAATGAGGCCATTCTTTATTTTACCTAATTGAAAAACATTCACTCCGACATTATTTCCAACTTTGCCCGCAATTTTCCTTCCGAATCCCAGTGCTATGGTTATTGTATTGGAGGCTTGTCCTGGTTGTAATAAAACAGGTAGCTCTACCTTATTTGAATTTGATTCGACAGATACAACATCTCCATTTTCAAGTCCCATTTCATCAGCATCATTTGGGGAAATAGAAACATAATTATCCCAACAGGCTTTTGAAATAGGATCCGGTAACTCTTGTAACCATGGGTTATTAGCTTGCTTTCCGTTACCCAAAGCAATGTTTTCATTAAGTTGAAGTTCAAATTCACCTTCAGGGGCTTGCTGTTGGACTATTTCTTCAATAGCCTTTTTTATTAGGGTTTCATTGAACTGCTGTTGGATTTTGCCCTCGGTATATAAATCAACTTCAAATACTCCATCTTGTAAACTTTTTATCCAAAACTGTTTAAATCCAGAACTGTTTTCATTGGATGCATCTTGTAAAGGATAAATATTTTTCTCCCAAAACTGTTGAATATAATCGTGAAATTCTATATCCAGACCAATCCAATTCAGCAAGCTTTCCTGGGCGGCACGGGTATTGAACAGCTGGTTAATGGTTGGCTGACATAAACTGAAATATCCTTTTTTAGGTTCAGCATCATTCCAGGATTCCAGGTAATGATTATCGGGACATACATAATTGACTATTGAACTTGTTTCGTCCAAAGTGCTGGACAATGAAACCGATAACTTTAAATTCTTTAGCCCGCTGACAAATTTATCAGACTCGGCGTAGTCGTAAACAGGGTTGACATTATTGATGATCATAATATCTATAGTGCCATCGTTCATTTCTTGAACCAAAGCCTGCATTTCCTGATCAATACCTTGTTTTAAATTTAGTGGCCTTTCCAGGTCAATTGTTTGCCCGTAATTCTCAAGCAATACATTGATTGTATTAACCAGGATTTGAATGTTTACATCATTACTGCCTGACAATACCAGTGAATTTCCTTTGCTTGCCCATAATTCTTCTGCCAGAAACTTAACATCGATCAGGGATTCTGGAATATCTTCACCAGCCGTTCCCGAGAACTTTGCCAGTTCATTGTACAGGTTTGCCAGAATTATTCCTTCTTCTGATGGTTTTATGGGAATTCTTTCATCAGCATTACTTCCTGTCAGGGACATTCCTGTTTCAAATTGGATGTGCCTTGACATGGTTTTTTTACCATCAAGTTTTCTGTTTTGTACATATTGTTTGGTGAATTCTATTGGTGATAGCCAAGTGCCAAGAAAATCAGCCCCAAAACTGACAATGACATCCGCCTTATCGAATCGGTAACTTGGTATAATTTGTTTGCCAAATGAATTTTTATTGGCCAACAACATCGCTGAAGAAGATATTGCATCATAATAAACTATCCTGGTAGATGGATAAGTACTGATAAAATCTTCATATACCTTTTTTGTCGATGGGCTGATTATCGTTGAGGAAAGGATTACAATATCTCCACCTTGACTATTAATTGATTGCAAAAGTGGAATCACATTCCCATCAATTCGCTCCCAGGTAGTTTGATTTTTTTTATGCAAAGGCCCTCTCAATCTCTCTGAATCATAGAGGCTCAGAACCGATGCCTGAACCCTTGCACTCGTTCCCCCTCGTGTTATGCTTGAAAGATCGTTACCTTCAATCTTAATGGGCCGGCCTTCACGGGTTTTTACCAAAATACTGCAATAGTCACTTCCATCGATAAATGAAGAGGCATAATAATTTGCTACACCAGAAAAAACTTCCTCAGGTTTAATCAGAAAGGGAATTGCTTTGTTTACTGGTGCCTCACAACTGGCAGCTAAAGTTGCTGCAGTAAGACTGTAACCACTCACCTTTAAAAAATTCCTCCTGGAAAAATCATTATTGGATGATAATTCTTCAATACTTTCTTCAATAAGATTCTTGCGGTAATTATTCTTGTATTCCTCCTTATGGGGGCTATGTTTTTCATATCTTTCATCT
>CBDVAV010000415.1:0-4938 GCA_965372055.1 uncultured bacterium
GACCTTAGAAGGGGCCGCTGAAGGAGTAAAATCTTATCTGCTTCCAGATTTCAGTAAAGCACTTGACCCAAAACTAATCATTAGTGCGTTGGGACAGGCCTTCTTTTCCTTATCCTTAGGAGTTGGGGGAATGTTGGTCTATGGTTCTTATACCAGCAAAAAAGAAAATTTAGTTAAGCTTACTACTATCGTTACCCTGTGTGATGTAGGGGTTGCTTTCTTGGCTGGGATGCTGATTATTCCTGCCATGTATGCCGCCGCCGCTGCGGGAACACAAATATTTGATGGTGGTGGAAATTTAATTTCAGGATCCAATCTTATTTTTCAAGTATTGCCGGCACTCTTTGGTACTATGGGATCTATGGGAACCATCGTGTCTTTCGTATTTTTCTTCTTAATGCTTATAGCTGCACTAACTTCCTCCATAGCGATGTTGGAAGTGCCAGTTGCCTATGCAGTTGACAATCAAAATATGAGCCGTAAAAAAGCCAGTTTATTAATTGGTGTTTTGTTCTGGATGGTCAGTATGATTATTGTTTTTAATTTCAATGCGTTATTTAATTTGATTGTGGTTATCACTACACAATATAGTCAACCACTGCTTGGATTGTTTATCTGTATTTTCGTAGGCTGGGTGGTGAACAGGAACACAATTATTGAAGAACTCAAGCAAGGAAATCCAGGAATTGAAAATTCCCTCTTTATAAAAATATGGCCGTTTTTTGTAAAAGTGGTTTCCCCCATTCTCATTCTTCTGGTATTCTTACAATCATTCAGCTAATACGGACTGGTATATACACGGTAGATTGGGCAAATTCCTTCTTTGCTAAACCATCCTAAGAAATACTTTCTTATATTCACATTTTACATTTATTATAAAATCCTATGGTCTTGTTTGGAAGAAATACCCGCCTATTATTATCATTTCTTATATTGATTTCCTGCGTTCCCAAAAACCCAACTGAAGAGAGTTCAGTTGAGGATAAAGCTATTGGCGATACCCAATTAGCCACTTCAGATCAGGGGGTTGTGGTTACTGCCCACCCCTTGGCTACCAGGGCAGGAGTGATGATGCTGGAAAAAGGCGGCAATGCCATTGATGCTGCCGTGGCTTCTGCTTTTGCCCTTTCAGTAGTAGAACCAAGTATGAGCGGACTGGGAGGAAGGATGCAAGCCATATTACAAACTGCAAAAGGTGAGGTGCATGGTGTAGATGCCACCACCCAGGCTCCCATGAATTACGATTCAGAAACTGCACCACAAGCCGGCTATGGATACCCCACTATAGGCATTCCCGGGGTGGTTAAGGGGCTTACAACTTTACTGGAAGATTTTGGAACACTTCCGCTTGAAGTGGTCATGACGCCTGCTATTGAATATGCTGAAAACGGTTACAAACTGCTTCATTTAGCTGCCCGCAGGCGAGGAAGTGCTATCAAGTATATCAGGGAATTCGAGGGTACTTCCATGTATTTTTTAAGCGGGGACACTACCCATCAGGAAAACGAACTTTTTGTGCAAACTGACCTGGCAGCTACTTTAAAGTTGATCAGTGAAAATGGCCCTGATGTATTTTATAAAGGGGAGATTGCTGATAAAATAATTGAAGATATCCAGTCCAATGGTGGAGTTATTGATAAGGAGTCCCTGGCGACATATGAAGCAGTTAAGTCAGAAATAGTAAGTGGCAGTTATCGGGGTTATGATCTTCACGGCCTTTGGATGCCGTCTTTTGGTGCAATTACCACTGAGATGCTGCAGATCCTGGAGAACCTACCTATGAGTGAATTAAGTGAGGCTGAATGGGGGAATGCTATGTACCAAGCAAACACTTTGGCCTATAAAGACCGATGGAAACAACGAGAGGCCGATCTTCTAACATCCAAAGAATATGCCAAGGCCTTAGCTGATAGCATTGTCATAGGCGTTGAAGCTGAGATGGTTATTAGTGATTCCAAGGCATCAAACGAACCTGGTTCATGGATGGCCAGCCTTGGGCATACCTCCCACCTCTCTGTTGCCGATAAGCAAGGCAACGTGATTGCACTTACCCAGTCCCTGGGACCAAATATGGGTTCAAAGGTTGTTACTCCCGGTTTAGGGTTTTTATATGCAGCTACACTCGGGGGATATCTCGGGGATTTTGAACCTGGCCAACGGGCATCCTCACATATATCCCCGTACCTTGTCACAAAAGATGGAAAGCCTTTCCTGATTTTGGGGGCAGCTGGGGGCAGTAGGATTATCACCGCTATTGTACAAGTTATCAGCAGGGTGATAGATAGAAAAATGAAAATAGGGAATGCCTTGGCAGCCGGAAGGGTACATGCCGTGGATACTGCAATACTGGTAGAAACCCACGAAGGCTCATCCTGGATGGCTGAAGATATTCAAAACTTAAAAGAGATGGGATTGCATGTTGTTGAAGTAGAACGACCCGGGAGATTCGGAAGGGTGCATGCAATTTATTTTGATGAAGCCAGCAATCAATGGATAGGGGCAGCTGACCCAGATTGGGAAGGAACGGCAGTGGCACCGGGAGAATCAAATAAATAATCAGCAATTAATGTACTCATTCATAATTTGGTTACAAATCAGCCATTAAAAAAAAGCACCACTATAGTAGTGCTTTTCTCTCAACTAAAAGTAGTAACTATGAAATATTGCTTCTCTAATACAACAATAATTAATATTAAGAAGTTCATTTATTGTCGTGTACAATTGGTGGATGAAACTTAAGCTTTTAGAACACAGATAGATATCTATGGGATTGGTTATGAATGAATTAGGCCGTTTTACTTAAGCCAAATTCAAAGAGCATTAGATGTTTGTAACCTGGTTAATAATTACTAGATTAGTTAACAATGTTATTTTAATATTGAATAAAGAAATTATCAACGCAACAAGAAGCATAAAAGGAATAGCTACAACTACAAATATCAAAATATAAGCAATGGCATTGGACATTTTCAATGCAAAATACCCACTGGAATTACCTTTCTTTCTAATACTCATTTATCATTGTTTCATCAGTTAAGAAATTATATAATAGTGAATTATGAGTTCTTTTCAGCTCTCAGCCAAAATCTACTTCCATTTCAATGTTGTAATAAATTACCTTTCCTCCAGGATTCTCAAAATACGTTCCCGACAGGAATCTTATATTATATTCTGAGGGATTAATTTTTTTGTTCTTAACATAATATCAAATAATTTGTTAATTGGCACCATTTGCAAGGGTTGTGCCAAACAAGGGATTATCTTGGAAGGTGAGGCTTTATATTCTGAAATAAGACCTGAAAAATATTGAAATAATAAAATCAGCTTGCTTAAATATAATGAACTAAACCTAGCTCTCACATTGTTTTATTAAGCAGAACCTGTTCAGACAGGTAATCATTAACCCCTGAGGTAGGACCAATGACCATTATCAGAAATGATCTGGTATTAAAAGGCATCCTAATTTTAGCTATTATTTGCCTACTTGGTCAACTCATAGCGCAGCCATACACCATAAGGGGAATAGTGAAAGACGATAGAGGTGAGTTGGTTGAGTTTGTTAATGTTTTTGCAAACCGGTATTCCATTCAAAGTACTTTTACAGATATTGATGGAAAGTTTGAAATTACTTCTGATAATTCTATCAGCACCTTATCATTTATCCATTTTGGATATAAGGAAAAAGTAGTTGAAATCAGCACTCCAGTATTAGAATCACTTCAGATAATCATCCAGGAGCTACCGGACAACCATCTCCCAAATCGAAATGATAATGAGTCTGATCCGGCCTGGCCAATAATAGACAAAGTTATTGCCAATGAAAGATTTCACAACCCCGAAAAACAAGGCAGTTCTTTTAGCTACTCTACTTATAACCGAACCATTGTTGATTTATTCGAGGTAAAACATCATAAATATCCTGATAAATATAAGGACAGGGTAGAAAAAGACAGTCTTTTTATTAAACATCACCGAATACATGGACACCAGCATGTAGAGGTAATGGAGACTATGACCAAAAGAACTTTTGAATACCCCAATAAAAACCATGAAAAAGTAGAGGGATTAAAAGTAACCGGTCTTGATGATCAAAATATTGTACCCTTATCCTCCAATGTTCATCCTATTTCAATTTATGGAAATTATTTTGAATTTCTGGGTATCCGTTATGCAAGCCCATTGGGCAAAAATTCACACCAGAAATATAATTTCTATAAAAAGGGCACATTGTACAAGGGACAGGACACGGTACATGTGATTGACTTTGAGCCAAGACGGCTCAGGAACATGACTGGACTAGAAGGAACCTTGTATATCAACAGTAACAAGTATGCTGCAGAAAATATCGTGGTAAGACCCGTTGATAAAGGATTGATAGATTTTAAAATTTCACAAAAATTCGAAATGGTTGACAATAAGGAGTGGTTCCCCAAACAGATAAATTATGTTTACTTGTTAGAGAAATTTCCAAAACCGTACCTGGGGACTATTTATGATAAAAAAACCTATATCAAAGACATAAATCTAAATCCCGATTTTGGGCGAAAGGACCATAGGGTGGAACTGGTTTTGTGTGAACACTATGCTACTAATCAAGATGAAGAATTCTGGGAAGAACACCGGATTGATCCGCTATCCAACAAACAAAAAATCACCTACCTTAGAGTTGATACATTAAGACATAAAAGTACAGCTTCAATAGTTATAAAAAGATTGCTGGCATTTTATAAAAGCAGGCTGGCTTACCGGGTTCCAGGTTTCGTTTTAGGTAATGTTTTCCGGTTGAACCGTTTTGAGGCAGTGAGGTTGGGTCTCAGTGCCCGTACCAGTGAAGAGGTGTCTCGGCGTTTTGAATTTAATGGTTATAGTGCTTATGGTATCAGGGATGAAGACTGGAAGTACGGGGGAGGGGTTGCGCTGTTCCTCAATAAAAAACAT
>CBDVAV010000416.1:0-4918 GCA_965372055.1 uncultured bacterium
ATGTATTTACTGTTTATACCATGTAACACCTAAAAAATATGATTTTGTTGGCATAAAAAGACGGATGTAATGTTTTGGATAATTTTTCATATATGTATTATTATGTTAACTGGTCAATACATGTATTATCAGCAAAAAAATGTAATTGTACGTGTGAAGCCGGGAGGCTGAGAGGGCATTTACCCTGTTTACGCCCCTGGCAGTGTTTGCTGGATTGTCATTTTGGGTTTCCACTATCAGTTTTGTCCCGCAGGTTTTCCCGTTGCTTATCACCCAAATATCCCCCTTGTTCAGTTCGGCATTGGCCCTGGTTACGGGCGGTGTCGGGCCAATGGCCTTTTGGCCGTGGTTTATAATAGAATTCAGGGCCTGGTGCAGTTTGTCGATCTCCTCGGGCCTGAAACCGTTTGATGGCCTCCCGTTGTGTTTGATTTCAAACAATATATTGCCCTGCACGGCCTTAAGCCTGGTTTTTACCTTTAAGCCAAGCGGGGCGCATTTTATGGTGATTGCAATCAATTGTTCAAAAACCCTTTTGAGCTTTGTCTGGCAGCCGTCCAGCAACACGTTGTCGTCAATGTCTTCAATTATGGTAACTTGTTTAGCCGGCACCTTGCTTAAATTGGTTGCTATCGTGTCTTTCACAACTTTGGAGAGGTCGATGTATGCCGGCCTGGTTGCAAAGTACCGGGCCCACATGCCTGCAATACCAGTGAGTGTTTTTAAAAAGGTGTTTTTGGTGGTTTGATTAAATTGTTGGTTTTGCTGTGATTGTATCATGGCTTTTTTGTTTTAGTTAATAATTGGTTGTCTATTTATTTAATGATTCTTTATCGTGGGCCAATAGGATTGTGCAAAGGAAACATGCCCGACCGGAAAGGGTTAGCACATATGTTGTAAAGATTAGCTCATATGTTGCATGCAGTTTATTTTGGGGCAAAAAGCACCTTTAAACCACATGAAGCCTGTTTTTCAAACAAAAAAAGCAGAAAAGCAGTGTATTGCTGTCCCGTCATTGGTGATCGATAGCAAGGAAATACCAGGGGATTATAACATATGTTGCATAAATGAGTACATATGTTGCATGGGGGGTGAGTTTCGGGCTTGCCCGCCGAAGGAGGGTTTCGGGTATTGGGTCATCTTCAGGTGATTCTAAGAAGGGTAAAATGTTGAGTATGGATCAAAACTCCGAAGGCCCATAGGATCAAGGAGCCCCTTTGGAACAAGATTCCCTTCCAGAGGCAGGCGAGGCTCGAACAAGCCCGGAATGACCCACGGATATATATTTCCGGTAGACGTAGCATGTTAGACTACGATATCACATTCTTACTTAAGATGATGTTTTGCTGCCGTAGCCGGGAGACTGTCCATTATACTTGCTCCCAAGGCCAGCGATTATCGTCATCCTGAACCCTTGCCTTTGTATGCCATTTGTCTCCGGAAGTCGGCAAGTACCGTCATCCCGAGCTTGGCCGAGAGAACTTGTTGGCATATGGTATGACATTCTTACTTAAGATGATGTTTTTGAATTTAACTAAGGGATTGAATAAGCTGGAGCACTGATCAAAACTCCGAAGGCCCATAGGATCAAGGAGTTCACATAGGAACAAGATTCCCTTCCAGAGGCAGGCGAGGCTCGACCAAGCCCGGAATGACTCCCGACTATACATTTCCGCTTGCCCCCCTTCCAGGTCGCCTGAAAGGGGCCTGAGGTCTATTCAAAGCTCAGGGCCTTCTTCGATTGTTTCTGAGAAGGGGCAATAGTGTTAAGTATCAAGTATTGAGTATGTCAGTTGTCAGTGCATGAAATAAGTTGACCTTGTTAAATATTATCTGTGAAATCCATTAATCCCGTTAATCTGTGATACTGACATATCACTATCACTTGATCTTTTGAAAAAAAACATATCCGGTAAATGCCATCAGCATAAAGATACCAAATGGCGCATAACCATCGAGTTGGACGATGGCGGTACCGGAAACCAGTGGCACTATGGTAAAGACCACGGCCAGCGCAGTTGCCGGGGGATCGATGTGGGTATCGCCATGGTTGAGGAAAAGGTGGGCAACAAATTCTCCGATAAAAGCTGATAGGAGTCCAAAAAATGCACCCCACCACAAGTTTCCTGTAACAAAAGCACCATATTCGGCAGCCAAAACAATATGGTGGGTAACAGGTATTCTATATCCCATCTGGATAAATATTAATGAAATAGCTGAAAATCCGAATACTATTGCTGTTGATTCAGGGAACGATACGTTAATAAATGCCGCGGGTAAACTGAAACCAATTCCCATCAGGGTCAATTGCAATGCAGGAAGATCCCATGGCTGCCATTCTTCATGCTTGGTAAATTTCCATCTCCGTTGCTTCTCTGGTAATTTCCCGAACAAGCCTGTATTTCCAAAGGCAAGCCTAACGATCATTGCACTTAATACCAATGCCAGGGCAATGGTATTGGTAGCAGGATATCCATTTATCAATGGAATTAATTCCAGTAGTTGTCTAAACAGTTCTCCGATCAATCCAAAAATTCCACCTACAAACAATATCGAAGGGAGGTTTTTCCCCATTAAGGCAGATGAAATATCTTTTCCACTTTCCAGTAAACCCTTTTTTGCTGTAAAAGCTGCCGCGGCCACTGCTCCGCCAAAAGATATATGAGGGCTTAAGAATGGCCCCCAAGTCACTGCATTATTAAAAGATTGGTCTCCTGTGGTCAAAGCATGGATGCTACCTATTACTGCTGATATACCACACAAGATGAATACATTAAGCCCGCCAAATGCAGCACCAACGATGCCTCCGGCAAAAGCAAGTATCAAATAAGCAAATTCGGGGGATTCCAATAGATTTATTTATTGTCAATAACCACGGCAATATCCTTAACTGTTGGATTATCCATCACATCCTTGATGTTCAGGTTCTTGCCAAATTCTTTTCTTAATTTATTCACTAAAATAGTAGCTAAAAGTGAATGTCCACCTATTTCAAAGAAATTATCTTTTCTCCCTATTTTAACAACGCCAAAAAGATTAGCCCAAATTATTGCCACTGCTTTTTCAGTTTTTGACAAGGGTTTTTCATATTCATTGTTCAAGTTGGGCCTTGAGTACTTAGGTTTATTGTTTTTGTTTTTCTGAGCAGATTCTTTTGCTTTAAAGAATTCCCTTTTAATCCACAGGTCAATACGTTTTTGTAAGTCCCTGGTCGAGATAATTATATTACCACTTTCACCCCAATCAAGTAACCTTTTAAATATTTCCTGCCCTTCTTTTGAAGTAATGCCATTTTTCAATTCATTGTCAAACCATTCTCTTAATTCGTTTGGGACGTAAGTTTTTAATCCCATTCCAGTTTGCCCCCACATATCCCAATTAACGGAAATCAACTGTCCCTTTCCTTTTAATCTTTTAGATGTGGCCAGGGCATCCATAAAACAATTTGCTGAAGAATAATCGACCAAGCCCACACCCCCTAAAATTGAAGCTATGGATGAACACAACATCATGAAATCAAGTTCATGATCTTTAAAAATCTCTAATAATCCAATGGTGCCCTCAATTTTAGGCACCGTAACTTTCTTAACCACTTCTGCTCCTTTTAATTGGATGATTCCTTCACCAGGAAGCCCAGCAGCATGGATGATCCCATTAATTTTCCCAAATTCCTTTTCAACTATTCTAATTTGAGACCGCATTCGTTTAAAGTCAGCCACATCTGCTTTTATTACTTTAACAGTAGCCCCTTTTTTTATTAGTTTCTTAATCTGTTTGATCTTGGCACTGGTTTTATCCTTTTTTGGCTTTGTGTTGATCCAGTTGTCCCATTGGTCAGGCTCTGGGAAATCCGATCGCGTGGTAAGGATAAGTGATGGATTTGAATCCTTGGTTAACAAATCAGATATCACCATGCCTAAACCGCCGAGGCCTCCGGTGATCAGGAATACACCATCTTTTCTAATTTTGGAATTTTTAGGCTTTGGTTTTTCCAATGGGGATTTGTCAAATTGCTGAATCCACCTGAATTGATTTCTGTAAGACACGATATGATCTTTTTGCTCCAGTTCAATTTCAGCAAGAATGCTTTTACATTGGACATCTATTGAAGTATTATCATTCTTGTTAAGGTCAATATTGACACATTGAATGTTAGGGAACTCCTGGGGTATTACTTTAATCGGCCCCAGGACTTGAGTGTCAAATATATTCAGGGATTCATTTCCAATAACTTGATGAATCTGATCAGTAATGACTGCTATATTTAATTCGCTGGTATAATTTTGCTTTCCTATTACCTGGGCCAAAAACAATAAGCTAAAAAACCCGGTGTAATCATCAGCTCTCTCTTTTTCATTTGTTGAATAATTCCAAAGGTGAATTATTCTGTCGGGCAGTAATCCTTTGGATTCCAATCCCGAGAAAAGCTTTTCATAGTCTGATAATGAAGAAGGGTCAATGGTGTACTTATTATTATCAATGTCCTTTTTAAACTTCTCGCCTTTTTCCACGATGATAACATTCTGGTTTAATGATGTTAAACTATCGATTAACCCATGACTGAGGTTTGAGTTGTCGTGGTAAATTAACCAGGCATGTTTTTTATGAAAATCAGTAAAGCGTTTAACTGGTATTGAACGCTTCCATGTTGGCACATAAAACCACTCTTTCAGGTCGGGGTTTTTTAATAAATGCCGCCCTGATGGATCTTGGTCCACCTCCTTATTGTAAGAGAATTTTTGATAATCAAAGGGATAAGTTGGCAAAGGAATTCGACGATAATTTTTATTTGAATAATATCCTTCCCAATCTATATCAACTCCCGATTGCCAAATAAATCCCAAAGTTTTTAATATGTAATCATGCCCATGCGATTCTTGATTTGCTTGATTTGGAATTGAGGGCAAAATATTAGGTG
>CBDVAV010000417.1:0-4911 GCA_965372055.1 uncultured bacterium
TTTGGGTTGATAATCAGCTTCCTTTAATGTAATTTTAATAGAGGCTTCAATAGGGGTTTTTTTATCAATGGTAATATCCAATACTGTAAGAGTTATTTCGAACTTTATTATAAACAAAACCCCCAATCCCAATTAAATGATGACTGGTGATAGAGGATATTTTATTGTGCGGATGGAGGGACTCGAACCCCCAAGCCTTGCGGCGCTAGATCCTAAGTCTAGTGCGTCTACCAATTTCGCCACATCCGCATCCCATTTTGGAGGTGCAAATGTATCATTTAAATTGCTATTGAACAATCGCCTCACTAAATTTTGACATATACAGAGATTGATGAGTAATACAATAACATTTGACTTAGAAGAGGAGAAAAAAGAAATTCTGAGAAGATATAGAAAGATGCTCAGGCATGCCAAGCCTCTTTTGAAGGAAGGAGATGCCAAGTCAATTAAAAAGGCCTTCAATATTGCAGCAGAAGCACATAAAGATATGCGTAGGAAATCAGGGGAACCTTTCATTTTTCATCCAATTACAGTTGCCCAGATTTGTGTTGAAGAAATAGGATTGGGAACAACATCAATTGTATGTGCATTATTGCATGATGTTGTTGAGGATACCTATTTGGAATTGGAAGATATAGAACAGGAGTTTGGAACTAAAGTTACCACCATAATCGACGGTCTTACAAAAATTTCGGGTGTCTTTGCCCAGGGCAGTTCTGAACAGGCTGAAAATTTTCGGAAAATGATATTTACTCTTTCTGAAGATGTTAGAGTGATCCTGATCAAGCTGGCAGATAGACTTCATAACATGAGGACCCTGGAAAGTATGCCAAGGGAAAAACAACTGCAAGTGGCATCTGAGTCCAGTTTTATATATGCACCGTTAGCCCATAGATTAGGTTTATATTCAATAAAATCTGAGTTGGAAGACCTAAACCTAAAATACACCGAAAGTGAAGTTTACAATGAAATAGTTAAAAACGTAGATATCACAAAAGATGTAAGAAATAAGTTTATAAAAAAGTTTATTAAGCCAATCCAGTATGATCTGAAAGTATTGAAATTCAATTTCGAAATAAAAGGGAGGCCAAAATCAGTCTTCTCCATTTGGAGTAAAATGAAATATCAAAATATACCATTTGGAGAGGTATATGACCTTTTTGCAATAAGAATAATTCTTGATACCGAGCCAGAACAGGAGAAAGCTGTTTGCTGGCAAGTGTATTCAACAGTTACTGATTTTTATAAACCAAACCCCGATCGACTTAGGGATTGGATCAGCACACCAAAAGCCAATGGTTATGAATCTTTGCACACCACAGTGATGAGTGATACAGGGCAATGGGTTGAAGTGCAGATAAGGACCAAACGCATGGATGAAATTGCGGAAAAAGGATATGCCGCACATTGGAAATATAAACATAAGCCTAAAGGAAGTGATACAGCAGCTTCGGGATTGGAAGAATGGATAAATAAAGTGAGGGACTTGCTTGACCAAAATGAAGGCACCGCAATCGAATTTGTAGATGATTTCAGATCAAACTTATTTTCTGAAGAAGTTTTTGTTTTCACACCTAATGGTGACCTGAAGATTTTCCCCAATAGATCAACTGCCCTTGACTTCGCATTTGAAATCCATACGGAAATTGGGGCAAGATGCCTCGGGGCTAAAGTTAACCAGAAACTAGTACCTCTTAACTATATGTTAAAAAATGGGGATCAGGTTGAAATACTGACCTCGAACAAGCAAAAGCCTAAAGAAGATTGGTTGAGGTTTGTAGTTAGCTCCAAGGCCAAAACAAAAATCAAGGAGGCATTAAAAGAACATAAAAAAACAGCTGCCAAAGAGGGAAAAGAAATTGTATTGAGGAAACTAAAGCAATTAAAGATTGAACCAAACAATGAGACATTTGATCGAATTAGATCCTACTTTATTTTAAATACCCAGTTGGATCTTTTTTATAAAGTTGGGAAAGGCTTATTTGGCAGTAGTGAAATAAAAAAAATAAAATATTATAAAATCCCAGGAAAGAACGACCGTAGGGTTCGGAGAATTTCAGATGCTGCCTCATTTCAAAAAGAAATAACCAAAGCCAAAGGAAAGAAACAGGATATACTCCTTATTGGTGAGGATATGGATATTGTGGATTATAAGTTTGCCCGGTGTTGTAATCCAATCCCGGGTGATTATGTTTTTGGATTTGTCACTGTGAGCGAAGGCATAAAAATACATAGGACATCTTGCCCAAACGCACCGGAATTGTTGTCAAATCATGTTAAAAGAGTAGTAAAGGCAAAATGGGCATCTAAACACGAAGGGGCATTCCTTGCAGGCCTGGGAATAATTGGAACTGACAGAGTTGGCCTAATAAATGATATTACTCAAATTATTTCCAGTGAATTAAAAGTAAACATGAGGTCAGTTACTGTGGATACCGATACCGGGATTTTTGAAGGAAACATACAACTCTATATTAATGATACCAGACATCTTGATATTCTTATTGACAAGCTGAAAAAAGTCAATGGCGTAGTTAAGGTGAGTAGGTTTGATTATTTGGATGACAAAAATCATGACTAATATTGCCAATATTATTCCATTTAATATAATTGAGTTTATAATGCCCATTTATTAAAAGAGAAAATTAAAGGTTGGACTGGAATGCCAATAAATATTCAAATATTTGACGAAGTAAAGAAAATCTTTACCGCTTACCTTGAGAAGAAAGAGCTTAGGAAAACTCCAGAAAGATATGCTATCTTGGAGGAAGTTTATTCCAACAACGATCATTTTGATGTGGATTCATTATATCATTCTATGAAAGACAAAAAGTATCAAATAAGCCGGGCAACCGTGTACAATACTTTAGACCTTTTAGTGGAGTGTGATTTGGTGAGCAAGCATCAGTTTGGAAAGAACTTGGCACAATATGAGAAATCATATGGCTTTAAACAACATGATCATTTAATTTGTACAGATTGTCATAGGGTTATCGAATTTTGTGATCCAAGAATTCAAAATATTCAAAATACAGTAGGTGAATTGTTGGAATTTAAGGTAATCCATCATTCTTTAATATTATATGCAAATTGTGCTAAGAAAAATTGCGAAAACAAAAAATTATGAAATACACTAACGATATTAAAAGTGGAATATTGATCATGACCCTCGAAGGGGATTTGATAGGTGAAGACTCAGGATTAGACCTTGTTTCTACAGCCAATGATTATTTAAATCAAGAAATCTTGAAATGTATTATTGATATATCCGGATTAAGATATATCAATAGTAGTGGAATAGGAGTCCTGATAACTATTCTCACCAAGTTCAGAAACAAAGGTGGAGAACTCTATTTGGTAAAACCCTCTGAAAACGTTCAGAAATTGCTGATAATTACCAAGCTGAATGCAATTTTCAATATCGTTGATTCTGAAGTAGAAGCCACCGATAGACTAAACGAAGAGTAAAATGAAAGTAGATATTCTACTAGGTTTGCAATGGGGTGATGAAGGCAAAGGTAAAATTGTCGACTATTTTACTCCAAAATATAATATCGTAGCCCGGTTTCAGGGAGGCCCTAATGCTGGCCATACCATAATATTTGAAAACAGAAAGCATGTGCTGCATCAGATTCCATCCGGGGTCTTCCATAATGGAACTATGAATATAATAGGAAATGGTGTAGTTCTGGATCCAGTCGTTTTCAGGAAAGAAATTGAAGATATTGTCACTTACCAACCCGATGTAAAATCCAACTTATTCATCTCCAATAGGATCAATTTGATCCTTCCAACTCATAAACTTTTAGATCAAGCCTATGAAAAAGATAAAGGAAATGAAAAAATCGGGTCTACCTTAAAAGGTATTGGTCCCACGTATCAAGATAAATTTGCCAGATCAGGCATAAGAGTTGGAGATATTAATAGTCATGATTACGCAGATAAGTATAAAAAAATAATCACCAATCATAAGAAATTGTTGAGTTTATACGATTACCAATATTCTTTGCATGAGATGGAATTGGAATTTAATGATGCATTGGAGTTTCTAAAGGAGTTTAAATTTGCAGATACCGAAGCAATCATAAACCAAAATCTGAAAGCTGGCTCCTCAATACTTGCTGAAGGAGCCCAAGGCTCCCTACTTGATGTTGATTTTGGAAGCTATCCATTTGTTACAAGTTCTAATACTATGGCAGCAGGCGCATGTTCAGGTTTAGGGATTTCCCCTAGGGTTGTTGGTGATATTTTTGGAATTTTTAAAGCATATTGCACCAGAGTTGGAAGTGGGCCTTTCCCTACAGAATTATCTGATCATATAGGTGAGTTACTACAGGCTAAGGGACATGAATTTGGCGCAACAACAGGTAGACCTAGACGATGCGGTTGGCTTGACCTTCCTGCTCTTAAGTATGCAATAATGATTAATGGCATAACTCAATTAATAATGATGAAAGCAGACGTTCTTAATCAATTTGATGAGATAAAAGTATGCACACATTATCAACTGGGTAATGGAGAAAATGTGGAAGTTGCTAATTTCGAGACCATGAATGGAGATGTGACACCAATATACAAAACCATTAAAGGCTGGAACTCAGAATTACCAAGCACTTCTGATTTTAACCAAGTACCAGATGAGCTAAAATCATATATTTTGTTCTTGGAAGAAGAATTAGAACTTCCAATTAATATAATTTCTGTAGGTCCTGATAGATCCCAAACCATTTTAAGACAAGGTGTACTTGTTGATTAAGTATTAACTATATTGCTGGTTTTTAAAAAGTTATACGGATTTATTATCAAACTATAATCCCACTTGCTTAGTAAATAATATTTCCCTGAATTAAATTATCTACCATCCCATAAAATAATTTACAAATAAATTTGATCTATTGTTTCTAGTCACTT
>CBDVAV010000418.1:0-4909 GCA_965372055.1 uncultured bacterium
ACCTGTCATTTGTCACCCTGTAAATGTCCTTTCCATTTTCATTAAAACGGTCAAAGCTGAGTTCAAAGGAAACATATTCAAGAATCAGGATAAAAGCTGTTAGCCCAATAGCCAGCCCAAAAATGTTTATCAATGAAAAAAATAAGTGCTTTCGCAAATTCCTAAATGCAATTTTTATAAAACTTCCAATCATGGTTTTTTGTTTTTCGTTGATGGTTTCATCCGCCGAAGCTTCAGCGAAGGCGGATTGTTTAAGTTAAGTTTAAGTTTCAAGTTTTACATCTCATTTCTCATTTCTCATTTCTCACTACTAATTACTCACTACTCATCAATGGATCATTCGTATCTCAAACTGTCAACGGGATTTGCTGTAGCAGCTTTAATGGTTTGAAAACTAACAGTTGCCAGGGCAATAGCGATTGCAATCATGCCGCCAATCAAAAAAGGAGAAGTTTGAAGTCCAATCCTGTAAGTAAAATCCGACAACCAATAATCTGAAAGATACCAGGCCAAGGGCACCGCTAATACAATAGAAGATATCACCAATACAAGAAAATCCTTAGAGAACATTATTACCAGGTTACTAACGCTGGCTCCCATCACTTTTCGAATACCTGTTTCTTTTGTTCTTTGTTCGGCCATAAAGGAGGATAAACCAAACAGGCCCAGACAGGATACAAATATCGCCATAAAGGCAAAGATATAAGCCAGGTTTCCTGCTGTCGAAACACTTCTATAGGTTCGCTCAAACTGCTGGTCCAAAAACCGATACTCAAAGGGATACTCTTGTTCAAATTCGTTGTGGATTTTCTCTATTGAAGCGATAATTCCTTCAGGATTTTCCGTTTCAATCCTGATAAAAACCTGCCAGGTACTGGGTGGGTTTAATTTAATAATTACCGGTTCAATTGGGGAAAATAATGATTGGTGATGAAAATTCTTCACCACCCCTACAATTTCACTAGGATTTTTATCCCAAAAGGATAGGCTTTGACCAATTGGGTCTTCCATACCCATCATTTTCGCTGCCTCTTCATTTACCAGTAAATGGTTGAATGCTGTATCGAACTTTTCAGGCAGGTTCTGCCCTTCTATTATCTCAATATCAAATGTGTTGATAAATTCATGGTCTGACTGGATAACATGAAAATTGATATCCTCTCCTTCTAATTTACCTTCCCATTTGGGATCTGAAGTCATATTTCCAACAGAGATTGGATTCTGATTAGTAAATGAAACTGATTTAATCTCAGGATGTTCAAGCAACTTATTTTTAAAAACATCCATTTTTGATATGATGGGTTCTCTTGTTGAGAAATAAATTATGTTGTCCTTTTTTAATCCTAAATCTTTATTTTTAATATAGTCGATTTGTGTATGCAGGATTATTGTTCCAATTATCAAAACTATAGAAAGAACAAACTGAAATATTACCAGGAACCTTCTCATCCCACCTAAAGACTTGCCGGATTTAATTTGCTTACCTAAAGCTTTTACCGGATTAAATGATGAAAGATATATTGCAGGGTAGCTCCCTGCCAAGAGGCCAGTGATAATGCTAATCATAAACAATGAAAGAATAAATAACCCATTACTGTAAGGCATAATAATATTTTTGCTTGTCAATAAGTTAAATGCTGGTAAAAGCAAATCGGCAATAGTGAGCCCTAAACCTGCGGACACAAATGTTACTATCAGTGATTCGCCAAGAAACTGGGCCAATAAATGTGACCTGATTGCACCCGATACTTTTCTGATCCCTACTTCACGGGCTCTTTTGCCAGACCTGGCAGTGGAGAGGTTCATAAAATTGATACAGGCTATCAACAAAATAATCCCGGCTACAATTGAAAACAGTTTTACATATTGTATCCTTCCAGTGGGAAACCTTCCCCTGCTGAAGTCGGATTTTAAATGAAGGTCATTTAAACTATGAAGGAATAGCTCTGACGCTTCATCGCCCTCCTTGTGGGTAGTAAGAAAGTTGGCTATTTTATCCTCGACTTCTTTGGGGCTTACATCTGGTCTTAATTGGATAAAGGTAGAGAGGTTGAAATTTCCCCAATGTTTCATCCACGGCCGGGTACGTTCGTATTCATCATACACTATTAAATAATCAAATTGTAAGGTTGACTGACTTGGGATCTCTTTTAATACCCCAGTTATTTCAAACTCTTGTTTTTCCCTATCTGTGATACTAATAGTTTTACCCAGGGCGTTCTCACCATTAAAATACTTTTGAGCCAGTTTTTCGGAAATAACCACATTCTTTAGCTCCTTTAGGGCTTTCCTTTTATCTCCTTCAACTAAAGGGAAGTTGAACATCTTAAAGAAAGAGGTATCAACAAAATATCCCTTTTCTTTAAATTTTATATCCTCTCGCTGAAAGAGCAAATTACCTGTATATGCTATCCTGGTAAAGTCTGCCACCTCCGGTACTTCATCCAATAAGGCTGGCCCTAAAGGAGCTTGGGTAGTTTGCCAGATTTGAGATGACCCGGAACTAAATCCCATGTCAACTACAACTTTATAAATAGAATCCCTATTCTGATGAAATTTATCAAAACTCACTTCATCCCAGATCCATAAAGAAATAAGAATGCTGCAGGTCAATCCAAATGCCAACCCTGATATGTTTATCAAGGAAAAAACCCTGTTCTTTATCAGGTTTCTAATCGCTATTAATATGTAGTTCCTAAGCATGCTGTCTGTTTTAAATTGTTAATTGTTAATTGTTAATTGCTAATTATTAATTGCCAATTGTTAATTGTTAATTGTTAATTGATCACTCGTGTCTCAAGGTTTTTACTGGATTTGATAAGGCAGTTTTTATAGTATGATATCCGATTGCTATAAATGCTATCATTACTATCATAATCATCGGGACAAAGAACATCCACCAGGAAATGGTAATCCTGTTAACATAGTTGCCCAGCCAATTTTCGAAAATCAAATATGCAGTAGGAATACCTACCAGCCCTCCCAACAAGATCAGATATAAATAATTTCGCGATAACAACATGACAATTTCACCAATACCAGCCCCAAGGATTTTTCTAATACCAATTTCCTTGGTACGAAGCGTTATCATGTGGGATGATAATCCAAACAGACCCATTGAAGCTACTATTATGGCCAGGGTGGCAAAAAATCCAAATACCCTCCCAAATATTTGATCAGATGTATATTGTTTGTTAAAAAAATCATCAAGAAAAAAGAAGTCAAAATGATTGTCCGGAAAAAATCGCAGATAGCCATTTTTCACTTCGATAATGGCTTTATCAAATTCATTTGTCTCCAGCTTTAATGAATAATATTGATCAATTCCAGGATTAACATAATAAAAGTGAGGTTCATGTCCTTTTTTCAAATATTCCTGGCTGTAATTTTCAGTTATACCAATCAACTCATATTTCTTATCTTCAAAATGATAATGACCTCCAATTGCTTCTTCAAAATCCTCAATTCCCAATTCTTTGGCAGTCGCCCGGTTAATGATAAACTTGTTGTCATTAGAGAAATTATCAGAGAAATTATTGCCAGCAAGAAAAATGATTTTAAACCCAGGAATAAAGTCACCATCTATACTGATTACCTTGGGGTAGCTGCCAAAATCCTGATCTCCTCCAAATTTAAATATATACCTCGCCCTGGTGAGTTCATATCCAGGTACATGTGATGAGTCTGTTACGTTTTTAACCTTGGGGTTCTGTAAAATGAAATTTTTAAAAGCTGAAAATTGGGCAGTATAGGTAGAATCAATAATTGTTGGTTTACGGATAACCAAAGTTTGGTTGATATTTAAGCCCAAATCCTGGTTTTGCATGAAGCGCAGTTGCTTAAAAACAATCAAGGTCCCTGCTACAAATAATATAGAAACTGCAAATTGAAAGATCACTAGTCCCCTCTTCAGGGAAAGCCCTTTTGTGCTGCTTGAAAATTTCCCTTTCAATACCAAAGCTGGCTTATAAGAAGACATTATTAAAGCTGGGTAAAACCCAGATAATAATGTTCCAAATACAAATGCTGCCAGGAAATACCATACGATAGATGAACTTAGCAATGCAGAAATACCCTGAATTCCAGTTATTGAATTAAAAACTGGTTGTACAAGCTGGAAAACTGTAATTCCCATGATCAAGGCAAATAAATTAATAACAAAGGCTTCCGTTAGAAACTGACCTATCAATCGACTTTTTACAGCACCCAATGCCTTTCTGATGCCTACTTCCCTGGCCCGCTCAATTGACTTGGAGGTAGTAAGGTTTATATAGTTAATCCAGGCAATTACCAGGATAAAGAATCCGACGAATGAAAGAAAGTAAACCGCTCTAGCATCACCATTGGTACTTATCTCAAACTTGTGATTTGAATTAAGATGGATGTCGCCAACAGGTTGGAACACCATGCTATAAACGTGTTCACTGTCATCTTGCTCCAGCCTGTTGAATAAAAACTCATTATACTGTGCTTGCAACGTTTCTATTGAACCACTTGATTCCACCAAGGCATAAGTATAAAAATTGCCCCACCCCCAATTATTGTCCAGGTCCCAACTTTCAGGAAGGGAGGTAAATGAACAAAGAAGGTCAAATTGCAAATGAGAGTTCTCTGGCAAGTCCTCAAATACTCCCGTTACTTTATACGGTGTATTCCCGTTAAGCAGTATGAGCTGGTT
This sequence comes from uncultured bacterium, assembly GCA_965372055.1. Classification (GTDB taxonomy): domain Bacteria; phylum Bacteroidota; class Bacteroidia; order Cytophagales; family Cyclobacteriaceae; genus CBDVAV01. Next base: position 4,679 of record CBDVAV010000418.1, read on the forward strand.
AATTGGATCGGTTGAGCCAAAATATTTGTCGGCAGCTGATCTTGAAAGGATAACACTGTATGGATCCTGTAGTGCTGATTCAATATTCCCGGACGACCATTGAACTGTAAATATTTTTAAAAAGTCATTATCAACGTAAAAGTCTCTATTTTCATTAAAGGTTTTAACATCATCAGAATTGTTATCATAACTGAAAGAAAAGGTCGACATCACCTTGCTTGGAGGTATGAC
>CBDVAV010000419.1:0-4867 GCA_965372055.1 uncultured bacterium
GGTTTCTTTGGGATTTGAAATTTTATTGCAGGAGAATAAAACCAAGGGTAAAATATAAGCCAGGATTTTTATCATAATTAATTTAAGATTTATTGTCAAGTGATCTTTATTCCAATAGACTCCATCAATTTGGAAGCATTAAAGCTATAACATAATCCCTTTTGAAGCTTATAATCAAATAAAATTTCATCTCCTTGTATTTGACTGTTAAAGCTGTAATTTTTTATGAGGTTTGAATCATCCAACTTTCCCAATTCGAGATCGTGGGTAGAAACCAATCCAAAGCTGTTTAATTGAGACAATTGCCTGATCAAAGCTTCAGCACCTTTGTGCCTGTCAGCGGAATTTGTACCCTTTAAGATTTCATCCAATAAAAACAATACAGGCTCACCCTCGGAGATATAGTTTAAGAGAAATCCTATCCTCTTTAATTCAGCATAAAAGGAAGATATATTTTCTTCAAGGTTATCATGGGTACGCATGCTGGTAAAAATCTTAAATCCAGAAGATGTCATTTCGGTGGCGCATACGGGAGCTCCTATTTTGCACAGTACAGAATTTATACCTATGGTACGTAGAAAGGTGCTTTTCCCAGACATATTCGAACCAGTTACTACAACTATGTTCCCTTTTCCTTGTAATAGGAAATCATTACATACCCTTTTATGATCTGGGACCAATGGATGGCCAATATCCTTTCCATCAATTGTGTAGGAATCTTCTTTCGTTTCAGGGTAAGTGTAATTAGGATTTGCAAACGAAAATCCAGCAAGGCTATTAAGTATTTCAAAACGGTGTACACTTTCAAACCAAGCCCCTACCTCATAACCAATGTGCTTTTTCCAATTTTCAGCTTCTACCAGCCAATGAATATCTAATAGAATAAATTGATTGACAATAATATATATGAGATTACTCCTGCTTTGAAGTTTGTTCAAAATGCTATGGAGCTTGAGGATTTTTGAAGATGCTTTGAGGTTATTTTGAATCAGTGTGGATTTTAGACGGTTCAACAGTCGAGCTTTAAATTCCTTTTTCTCAATCATGGAGATCATTGAAGAATAGGATTTGAGTACTTTTACACTGTCTTCTGTTTTATCTGTGAGATCACTAATTGCAACATTTGTTTTTTTTAGTGTCCACCCATTAACTACCAGTGATAACAATACCCAATAAAAACTTATCCCTGCGAGAAAATATAAGATCAATAAGCTAACAGCAATAACAGGTAAAAGAAATCTGCCGATGGACAAAAGTTTACTATTTGGTAATTTTTCCGATGATTCAATCCATTTGAGCAAATCTGTTACCTGGCTACGATCTTCTTTATATAACAAGCCGGCAACCTGGAAATCCTGACACCAGTTAATTTGAGGGCATAACTCCTGGATGGCAGATTGTTTTTCCTTCACTCCAAAAGAGTCGTGGTTCGCAAGAAGTTCATCTGCCAATGCAGACCTTCCTTCATTGGTAGAAGTACGGTTAAGCAATTGAAACAGAGAACCATTCCCAAAAAGATCAAGGTCTGAACTGTAGGGGTGGTCTTGATTGTTAAACTGATCCCCTTTGTCAAAAAAATCCCATTTGAAATCTAGCCTGTAAATTTCCTGGCCATTTATTTCTTTCTTTAAAAATGCTTGCTTTTTTTTCAGTTTAACCTTCTCGTGGTGATCAAGGAGTAGCCCAAAAATGATCAGGAATAGAAGTGTCACCAAGCCAAGCATTGAGGCATTGCGCTGATTGGCAAAGTATACAACAGAAACAACAAATACCAGGAAAACTATGGTACGGGCGATGGCAAGACGGTTGTGATTTCTAAGCAATACTTCTGCCCTGGCTTTGTATTTTTCCTTTCTATGGATGAATTCTTCCCTTGGCAACGGATTGTGATAAATTAAATGTCCGCAAAATTAATCAATTGGAAAACCTTTGGGTAATTTTTTGCAGCTTATACCAGAATATTTTAAGTTGGAGTCCGCCATAATTAAGAAACAATTATGAAACCAATATTTATACTCTGTTTTCTTTTGGGATTCCTCCATTTATCTCAAGTTAAAGGACAAAAATGGGATCAAGCTGAACTGGAAAAACTAAGCGAAGGGAAATTGCCTAAAGCCCTGGAAGAACTGAGGGAATTATTAAGTATTCCCAATGATGCGAATTACCCAAGCCATGTTCAACAAAACGTCAAATACACTATAAATGCATTTAAGAGCAGGGGATTTGAGATCCATGAATTGGAAACGGGAGGGCCTCCCATTATTGTAGCTGAAAGAAAGATAGATGAAAATTTGAAGACTGTGCTGTTTTATGTACAGGTTGATGGACAGCCTGTGGATACCAGCCGATGGTTTCAGGAAAGTCCGTATATCCCAGTGATTAAAAGTAAAGAAGGAGGGGAGTGGAGAGAAGTTCCCTGGGAAAATGTAAAAGGCGAATTGGATGAAGAGTGGAGGATTTTTGCCAGATCTGCATCAGATGCAAAAGGCCCCATTGCCATGTTCCTTTCAGCATTGGATATATTAGCTGAACAAAATACAGCACCGGCTTTTAATATTAAGGTTATTTTGGATTATGAAGAGGAGATGGGTTCACCACATCTGCCAGCGGCGGTTGAAAAGTACAAAGATGTTCTAAAAGCAGATCAACTGGTGATACTGGATGGGCCACGGCATATTTCAAACCAGCCTTCACTAACCTTTGGTGCCCGGGGCATTACTACCGTTACATTGACTGTATTTGGACCCAGGGTTCCACAGCATAGTGGACATTACGGAAACTACATACCAAACCCGGCTTTAAAACTGGCTAAACTTTTAGCTTCGATGAAAGATGATTTTGGCAGGGTAACTATTCCAGGCTATTACGATGGCATTGAAATCAGTGAAGCTACAAAGGAAATCCTTGCCCAAGTACCCGACGACGAAGTGGAGATCAACCAAAAACTTGGAATAGCCGAATCGGACAGGGTAGCGCAAACTTACCAGGAATCAATCCAATATCCCTCCTTGAATATCAGGGGAATGGCTTCAGGATGGGTACAAAAGGAGGTACGGACAATTATTCCTGGTTTTGCCATTGCTGAAATAGATATCAGGCTCGTACCAGAGAGCAATTCGGATTATCTGGTAAACCTTGTTAAAAATCATATCGAAGCACAAGGGTATCACTTTGTTGAGGGTGAGCCAACTGACGAAGAAAGACAAAAATATACAAACTTGATTTCATTTACTTATGAGAACTCTTATAAGGCATTTAGGACGGAATATGATACAGATATTGGGGTATGGTTAAATAAAGCAATGATAAGGGCATTTGGAAAAGAGCCAATAAGGAAAAGAATTTCGGGTGGGTCTATTCCTATTGCACCTTTTGTATCTACCTTGGGGATTCCGGCGGTAACTGTTCCAACTGTTAATTCTGATAATAATCAGCATAGTCCCAACGAGAATCTCCGACTGGGCAACCTGAAGGAGGGAATACGAACTTGTTTGGCAATTTTAACCGAGAAATAAACATGAAGAAAGAATTTTTAACAGTGAACTGTAATCGAGCTGATATTTGTTAATAAATATGGAAATGAAGAGAAGTATAGGTGTTTGCTTTTTGTTATTAGTAGCAATAATTCAAACATCACAATCGCAAATTAGGACTATCAAATTAGATGAGGCTGGAGAAGGCAGTGCCCCCACTGAACCCAGTGTCGCCATTAACAAGTATGATATCGATAATATCGTGGTTGCTGCAGCAATAGATAAGTATTACGTGACATTTGATGGGGGTGAGACGTGGACAAACGAGAAAATTACTTCGACCTACGGCGTTTGGGGGAATCCCGTGATGATCAATGATATGAAGGGGGATTTTTATTATTTCCATTTGTCGGACCCTACAGGAAAAAATTGGCAAAGTGAAGAAATACTGGACCGGATAGTGGTTCAAAAATCAAAAGATGGCGGAAAAACCTGGGACGGCGGTAATTTTATGGGCAAGAACAAGCCAAAAGATCAAGACAAAGAGTGGGCAGTGGTAAATCCTTTCAACAATAATATTTACGTGACCTGGACGCAATTTGACAAATATGGCAGCACTGATACAAATGACAAGAGTAATATTATGTTTGCCATGTCATCTAATGGAAATAAGTGGTCTAAAGCGGTCAGGATAAACAAGGAGTCAGGGGATTGTGTTGATAGTGATATGACTACGGAAGGTGCCGTGCCCGCCGTGGGCATGAGTGGGCAAGTTTATGTTACCTGGGCGTATAATGAAAAAATCTATTTTGACCGGTCATATGATGAGGGAAAATCATGGATCAACACGGATTTGGCAATTGCGGATCAGCCCGGTGGGTGGGACATGGACATTCCCGGAATAAACCGTTGCAATGGAATGCCTGTAATTGTTTCAGATATTAGTGCATTTGGATTCAGGGGGTCTTTATATGTAGTTTGGGCAGATCAAAGAAATGGGGTTGATGATACTGATATTTGGATCTCTAAATCAACCAGTAATGGTGATATGTGGAGCCGTCCTGAGAGAATCAATGATGATCCAATAGGGAAACACCAATTTTTGCCATGGGTATCTATTGATCAGCTTAATGGGCATCTGTACGTTGTTTATTATGACAGGAGAAACTATGATGATTTACAAACAGATGTTTTTCTGGCATTTTCATCAGATGGCGGAAAATCTTTTAAAAATATCAAGATCAGCAATTCGCCTTTTGTACCCGATTCCAAAATAGTTTTTGGTGATTATACCAATATCACTTCCATAGCTGGAAGGGTAGTGCCGGTCTGGACAAGGATGGATAATGGTGTTACCAGTATAATGGCTGCCATCATATCACAAGAAGATCTTG
>CBDVAV010000420.1:0-4842 GCA_965372055.1 uncultured bacterium
GCTTTCTCCCGTATACTCTTCCTTACCTCCCATTGCCATGCTTAAAAAAGAACGTTGCTTGCTTTTCAGAGTAGACATATCAGCACTCTTGAAAAAATGACTTACATGTTCGTCTGCCAATACTTTATCATAAAAAATATCTACGGCAGCATTAAGTGCTTCATCTCCTCCAATTCTTACAAAAAGTGACTCCTTTTCCTCTTGCCTACCAGCTGTATCTTCCTCTGATCCCTCAACTATAGTTTCCCCACTACCTGCCAGCACATCTTTTCTGGTACTCTCCACTATTACACCAGCTTCTGCAATTAATTCCTCAGGAACCTTCAATTCCTGTAATGTGCTCACCAGATGGCCAAATACAGTATTGAAGTGAGTATCGGTCAGCCCCATTTCCACTAATCTTGCATGGGCATCCTGCATATTTTTCCCAGAATAATTTACAGGCCCTCCAAAAGCCATGGCCATAAAAGTGCGTTGTGATCCTTTTAACCGGGTCATGTCTGTGCTTTTGAAGAAATGACTAATACTTTCGTCGGCTAATATTTTATCATAAAATATATCAACTGCAGCATTAAGGGCATCTTTCCCTCCAATCCTATCATAAAGAGAATCTTTTTCGTCCTCTTTATTTTCTGAAGTTTCTTTGGCCTTTTCTTCCGGTACTTCTTCTGTTTTAGATTCATCTGTTTCCTGGGCAGGGCTTTCTTCTGTTTTTATTTCATCTTCCTGCTCTTTTGCGTCATCAACAGCTTCCCTTAAGAATACTTCCAGCTTTGTTCGTATTCCTCTATAACTGACTTTTTTTTCTGTTTTTATTGCTTCAATTAACTCCCCCAGCTTGTCATTAGCCTTGAAAAGGGCACTAAAAAGTTGGCTGTCAAGGGATATTTTACCACTCTTGACCTCACTGAAGATGTCTTCCATGATATGGCCTAACTCTGCAATAGATTTAAACCCCATTCCCATGGCATTGCCTTTTAAGGTATGGGTAATTCGAAATATTGCATCAACCGCCCTTTTGTTGGTATTATCCTTTTCAAGATCCCCAAACAACTTGTTTAGTTCCTCATACGAGTCGAGGGCTTCTGCCTGGAACATTTCTTTATATTCTTCGTTCTTGTCGCTCATGTTGGGTCACTTTTAAAGATTATTTCACTAGAATTTTTTAATTGCTTTAACATGGTTATCATATTAAATATTTTTTAAGCGAGGCAGCTTACCAGAAATCCTGATATCTCGTAAAGGTTGACCACCTGTTTTATCGCATTTGCATCAATTGCCGCTTTTGGCATTCCAAATACCACGCATGTCTCTTTGTTTTGTGCAATTGTATATCCTCCTTTATCATTTATTGCTTTCATTCCAGTTGCACCATCCTTACCCATTCCTGTTAATAACACCCCTATGGCCCTTTTACCATATACCTCGGCTACCGAATGCATCAAAGCATTTACTGAAGGGTAATTATATTCCTTGTACCTTTCGGATGTAAAGTTTATTCTTACTTTGGACAGACCACCCTTTTTGAGAATCATGTTTTGTTTCCCTGGGGCAACATATATATTACCTGGTTGTACCAGATCATCCTGATTTCCAATTACCACTTTTAAAGGTGAGATGTCATTAAGCCTGTCAACAAAAGGTTTAATGAAATTATCAGGCATGTGTTGGGCCAAAAAGACCGGCACGGCGAGGTTTGAAGGAAGCTTTGTCACAACTTGGTCTACTGCTCCGGGTCCTCCGGTGGAGGCACCAATAACTATGGCATCATAATTTAGCGTATCACCAAAAGAATGAAGATTGTTATTTGACTTGGTGTCTTTTTGATAAACATTGTAATTGGCACCGACGGCTGCCTTGACCATTTTTATCAGCTGTTTGTCAACAGTCCTCACTTTGGAAGAGACTTGACTTTCAGGCTTATTTAAATAATCAACTGCACCGAGATCCAGTGCTTCCATAATTGGCTTGAGGTTGGAATTGCCCATTGCACTTAAAATGACAATGGGTGTTGGCTGTTCATTCATCACCCGTTTGACAGCATATAGACCATCATACTTTCCCATGGTCATATCCAAAACCAATACATCCGGTTTTAAATCCCGGGTTTTTTGAGCTGCTTCTTTGCCATCCTTTGCGGTATCAATAACCTTTATATCCTTGTCGGAATTAAGGATGTCAGATACAATTAAACGCATCAAGCCGGAATCGTCAGCTACCAATGTTTTGATCACTTCTTTCATTGATGATTACTAATCAGCAGTTTTAAGCTTTATCAATAGAAGCGATTAATTGCTCATTTGTGAATGGTTTTACAATGTAATCCGATGCACCAAGGCTCATTCCTTCATCCACTACTGATTGCTGACCTACAGCACTGATCATAATTACTTTTGATTCAATTTCTTCTTCCTGCTTTAATACTCTCAGAACATCTGTCCCAATCATATCAGGTAAGATATTATCAAGGGTAATAATGTCAGGCTGAAGTTCAATCGCAAGATCGATTGCTGCTTCACCATTTGCTGCCTGGCCGACTATTTCATAGCCTGCATCAGAAAGGGCATCTTTGATCAATGTACGCATGTACATTGAATCGTCTACAATTAATACTTTCTTAGACATATTTGTAATTTGAATTGATTATACATTTTATAAATTATACATTCCAAAGATTATTTACCTACTGTCTCATTGACCTGCCCCATTTCTTCTGTTAAAACCAGGCTCATGATATCTACAAGAATTACCATTCTATCTTGGTGTTTAACAATCCCTTTTATCAATTTCTCATCAATATTTGACTCATAAATAATATTGGCCGAATAATCAATGTCCGTATCCAGGATTGTAAGTGTATTGGGCACTTCCTTAACTAGGATACCCACGTTCAGCTCATTGCTCTCTACAACCAATGTGTAATTGGCTATACTGTTTTCAGCATTTTCAAGGTTTTTGAGCAATCCAAACCTTAACTCAAGGTCCATTATTGCAATTACATTTCCCCTGATGTTGGCAACCCCCCGGATATACTCGGGGGTTTGCGGAACTCTGGCGATATTGGGTGTAATTACCACCTCTTTTATCTGATCCAGGGAGAGGGCATATTCTTCTCCACCCAACTTAAATACCACTAATTGGATTCTCTGGGCATTTAATCTCTCTTCCCCTGTTTCGGCTTTTGCAGATTCAATAACCTCGTCTAATGATATATTTTCTCTATCTTCACTCATTTTTTTAAGTCATTTTAGTTTAACAGATTGACTTTGTTAAAAAGAAGGACGATTAATTATCGTCCTTTCTTAAAGTAAACTTAGAAACACCTTCAGTTAACTGGGTGGCAACTTCAGCCAGGTTTTTACTACTGGCCAATACATCACCCATTCCGGCGTTCAACGATTTAGAAGAACTGGCTATCTCTTCAGCTCCTGTAGCAGTTTCTTCCGCCACCACAACGATTTTCTCAATATTCTTCACTACGACATTAATCGCTTCTTTCTGGTCAGCAGATGCAGTCAATATCTCTTTGGATTGATCAAGTGTTTCACCTACAGATCCTTCAATTCCCTGGAATGCTTCTTCGGCATCCCTGGAGGCTTCGTTGCCACTCTTCACACTGGATTCCATACTGCTGATTGCTTTTCCTGCTGTGCCAATGTCCTTCTTCACGTTATTTATCACCACTTCAATATCCAGTGCAGACTTCCTGGAGTCTTCAGCAAGTTTTCGGATTTCCTCTGCCACCACGGCAAAGCCCCGGCCAGCTTCTCCTGCACGTGCTGCCTCAATGGCTGCATTGAGTGCCAACAAGTTGGTTTGGGCCGCGATATCTGTTATCACACTTAAGGTACGGGCAATCTCCTCAGATCTTTCGGTAAGTGTATCAATTGATTTTGAGGTTTCACCTGCGGAGTTGAGAATCTCTTGCATATTTTCAACCACTTTGTTAACAGTTTTCAATCCATCATTACTGATCTTCTTACCCTTATCTGCTGCACTGTTAATGGTATTGGCCTGGTTGCCCATATTATCGGCAGACTTCAGTACTGTCTCCACTAACTTTGAAGATTCATCGGTATTCTTTGCTTGTTGTTGTGCACCTTCTGCCATCTGGGCAATTGCTGAGGCAACCTCGGTGGTGGTGCCCTGCATGCTTTCGCCCGTGGTCAACATCTCTTCGGCTGACGAGGCTATTATGGTAGCGATTTCCCCTATATTCCCTAACAACTTGTTCAGGTTACCGAATGCCAGGTTAAGGGAATCACCCATACCTTTTATATCCCCTTCTGCTTTCATTTCAAAGGTTTGGGACAGGTTACCATTGGACAGTTCGGTAACAAGCCTGTTAATTTCCATAATTGGCTCGGCAATGGATCCCAATAGTAAATTCATTGAATCAACCATGTCTTTCCAGGATCCTTTCGCAGTATCCAATTCCATTCTTGCAGAAAGGTCACCTTTTTGACCAGCCGCCACAACTACATCATTAAGCTGGCTGATGATATCTTTCACCGTATCCCTTAAGCCATTGAGGTCATCAATTACCTTCTTCACTGTATTGTCAACGTTCAAGTTGCTGATGTCCATCTCTGCTTCGAAGTTCCCGGATACCAATTCGTTGATAAATGCAATTGCCTGCTCAAATCCCAGCTCATTGGCCTTTTGGGCATCTATATCCTTGGCAAAAGCCGTATACTGGGTTTCCCCACCAACCTCGACCTTTGCTATGGCAAGATTGGCCCAGAACCTGGAACCGTCTTTTCTTTGTACTTCCACATCCCTGCCAGATCCCACTATTTTGTTGACCCCAGTTTTAAGGTTGGCATCAACATATCCATCGTG
>CBDVAV010000421.1:0-4836 GCA_965372055.1 uncultured bacterium
CTGTTTCATTATTATATATTATTGATTAATGTTGTGATCAAATTCTAATGTAGAACTAAAAATTTAATCATTTGAAGGTTAGGGCACGCATCCCAACCTTTATCGCAACTAGTTCTAAAAAATTTATCCTGCCATGGCTTTTGTGCCTGTTGGCCATATTTCCTATTGATTCCTTTGCCCAAGAGGAGGAAAAAGAACCTGGTATGTTCATAAACATTTTTATGGACTGGATAGCCATTTCCTATGCCACCCATACTGGGGAGACATACGGAGAAGCCATTGATTTTTTCTCTGAATTAGTGGAAACTTATAAAGTGAGGCCAGACCTTAAGCCCTTGTTGGATCAAATGAAAGACCTGGTTGCCTCCAATGCTCTTCAAGTGGGCTCGCACAACTTTTATAACTACCAAGGTGTCCGCATATACTTTGTTGGGATAATGGAGGTCAATGATGAAAAAAAATATGTCAATCCCCTGAACAAACTTCTAGACAATAAGGTCCAAGGTATTAAGGAGCCTTACATCATTGTGTGGGTGGATTTAAAGGGGACCCACTTAAAAGGGTATACTACTGATATTTCCATTGAAGGAAGCCCTGAAATCAAAATGGGGAAATATAAGCTGGACAAAACCAATGACAGAAACCCCTTCCATCAGGTCAAGGGTGAATTTACCACTCGAAGTGAAATGGGAAAATCTGTAAGGGTTGGTCTGTTGGCAGGGTTAAATACTTTACTTGAAGAGGTAAAATCGTTGAAACCCGTGGATGAGGAAACAAAAGAGATAGAAGAACCAGATACCCTGGACAACAATGCGGTTGACAGTATTTCAACCACCCCGCCTACTAGGGATTTGGCGTCAGTACAAAGCCGACTTATTTATGAAGTGCTGGTAGAAATTGATTTAGAGATAGGTCATTGGCTTAATAATGACCAGGGCCCATTACCAGGGTGCTTGCCGGAAAGCCCTGACCACAATCAACTAAGCCAGGAAAAAACATCTTTCTATATAAAAAATAATCAGGAACTGGTGGACAGTATCAGTATTACAGCCAATAATGCAGCTATTTTGGACAGTCTTTCCTACAGCCTATCCGATACACTGAATTACAAACCACAACTCTCCAGCCAACAATGGAAAGAGATTAGGGAGATGATCTGCCCCTTTGTTTCAGTGGAGAGTGATCGGGGTACTTTGCCTGATGCTGTAGTTGGGATGAGCAGGGATATTGATTATGCAATTATACATACTGTGACACCATCAATAATAATCGAGGATGAAAGAGTAGAGATTACTTATTCACTCAATGCCGATTCGGTTTTATTCCCTTATAGAAAAATTGAGATATTAAAAGTTAGCTCAAATGATACTACCTTGGTATATTCAGTTAAGGATATCAAATTAGGTCAGAATATAGCATTTGATGATTCAGATAATGAATCTGGATGGGATGGTAAATCCGATGAGGGTAATTGGATTGAAAAGGGTGATTACAAAATAACGTTAACTGTTGCCCAGGATAAAGATTACAAAAATGGGTATACTGATTTTGATATGTTCGAGGCAAAAGAAGAAGGGCTTACTAAAATGGAATTGGAAGCCTTGAAAACGAATGCAGAAGATGGTATTGAAGCTGGGGAGAGTTGGAATCCCGATAGCTATGCATGCAACAATGCCGTTAGAGCCTACCTATATTACCAGGAGAATGATGCGGTTTTATTCCCAGAAACAATGCCAGATAAGGAAAGTGATTTCCCTTATGGTTCTGGATTGGATGGGCCAAATGATGATACTGTACTAAAAGGGAAAATATCCTGGGATGGTGTTGCAGATGAAATTTACTTGGATTTTGCAGGAAAAGGCAATGACCTTGGAAATGAATTTGAGGAGATTGAGAAAGGTGAAAGTGATACTTGGAATACATATTTTGATCAATTACAAAAATTAGCTAACAAAGGTGTAATTATTATTGGAGTGATTCATAGTGATGACAGGACAGCATCCAGGGGGCATATTGTGGCTTTAGTGCCGAAGTCAATTTGTGAGGATAAAGATTTAAAAGAAGAGACAAAGAAAATTGGAAATGATAGCGTCAAAACAGTCCTACCATGTGCATTAGAAGCTGGAGCAGACGTTAAAGAGATAAAATATTTTAATCATAGTTCAACAGAAACACCTTCTTACAAGTGGTATAAATATGAAAATTAGAATCCAGATATTTCTGTTCTCCTTAACAATTTTTAATTTTTCTTATTGTCAAGATTTAATTTTTACAGGTAACTATAGTTTTCTGGGATACAAATTCGAGCAACCTGTATTTGAAATTAATAGTGTTCCTAGAGCAGTCAAAAATGGAATATACTTTTTGAATAAAGGTAAATATGAACTGTATGGGTTTACATTATTAGAGGAACTAATCGTGAAAGGTTATTTGGTTTTTTTAAATAATTCCGTAGCTGTCACGGAATCTTATGATGAAACCTTAAAGGGGAGATGGATTTATGTTTACAATGATAGTATTATACTTGATTCCATCTTAACTCGCAATTAATTTGAAGTATCCTTTTCAGTTGCAGAAAAGATATTATTTATGTCAGTCGGTACAGGATTACATTCAAAACTAGCATACATAGATCTTAATCTACAACACCCTAAAATTGAGCAACTACCCCTATTTGCAAATCGCCATTACGTAATGAAAGATTGGTTATATTTTTCCTATAATAGGGTAAACTATGGTTATTCACCATATCCGGATGATATTTTTAGAGTAAAAATAAATGATTGGCAAAACCCGGAATTAGTATTTAGAAATACGGTTTCAGAATATTGGTTTTTATATCCTGAATCTCATGTTTTATTTAATCATGTAGATTTAGGAAAAGAGAAAAGTAATTTAGACATTTTATTTAATTCAAATTCCCTTTCTTATCAAGAGATAGAAATATTTGGATTAGGATTTACCAAATTTATCAATATCCAAAATCAATACTATTTTTTGAGGAAAAAGAAAACAAAAGGTGTTACTGCTGTTGTTTTAATTCCGCTTCCAGAACTTCCAACTCAATATCCTTACAAAGATACGCGCAGGGTACTTCCCCGTGAAGTTTGGTACAACCTACCTCTAAAAGATAAATCTTTTGAAGGTACTTTTATAACACCTGAAATTTTACGCCAAGCACCAAAAGAAGAATTGGAGAAACTGGAAAAGTCACAATTGAGGCTATTGCGAAATGCAATTTATGCACAGCAAGCATTTATTTTCCAAAGTAAGGATTTGCAGGACTTCTTTAACCAGTTTGAGTGGTATAGGATGATGACCAATAAAAAGACAAACAACGATGATGTGGTGCTATTACCCGAAGACGAAGAAAGAGCTAACCTGATCCGGTCAATTGAAAAAAGCAGATAATAGCTCAGTTTTAAAATTGCGAATTTAAAATTGGCAGTGGCTAACTCAAAACCCTAAATACGAAATGCGAGATTCAAAATTAAAACCCTGGCAACCGAAAACAGACCACCGAGAACCAATTTTTCAAAGTAATCACTTATTCTTGCACAATTATTGTTTAACCAATGATTTCGTATTTAATTCTTTTTGTTCATGATCTTAAGATTTCTATTTATAGCATGCCTTTTGCTCAACTGGATTTCGAATTATGGTCAGGAATTTCCCTCTGCACCGCCTTCCATCAAATGGCATCAAATCAATACCACTAATTTTAAGATTATTTTTCAAGAAGGATTTGATGGCGAAGCCCAAAGAACTGCCAACACCTTGCAGCACCTTTACAAAGCAGGTTCCAAATCACTTGGGAATAGTCCTCCAAAAATATCTGTAGTCCTGCACAGCCAAACTTCGGAATCGAACGGATTTGTAACCCTCACCCCCAGGCATTCAGAGTTTTTTACCACCTCTCCCCAGAACTACAATTTCTTGGGCAACAATGATTGGATTGAATTTCTGGCTGTCCATGAATTCAGGCATGTTGTACAGTTTGATAAAACAAAAACAGGGTTTAATAAATTGTTACATATATTCTTCGGCCCTCTGGCTCATAGCACTATGGCCTTTCTTGCGACTCCTCCCTGGTTTTGGGAAGGCGACGCAGTTGGTATTGAAACTGCATTGACCAGTACTGGCAGGGGCAGAATTCCAAATTTCAACCTTGTGTTCCGTACCAACCTCTTGGAGAGGGGGGCATTTTCATATAATAAACAACATCTTCTGTCTTATAAGCATTTTGTTCCTAACCATTACCGCTTGGGATATTTTATGACAACCTACATGAGGAACAAATATGGCAGTGATATTTGGGACAGGGTGATCACCAGGGCCAACAAAAGATCATTTTTGCCATTTACTTTTTCCAACTCCATTAAAAAGGAAACCGGAAAATACTTGGTTCCCACCTATAATGAAATGATGGATGAGATGGGGTCATTGTGGAAAAAGCAGCAAGAAAAGCTGACCACTTCCGGTTTTACTAAGTTAAACTCAACAAAAAAACGTGGATGGACCAATTATTCATTTCCACAGGAATTGGCAAATGGAAGAGTGTTAGTTATGAAATCAGGGATAGGTGATATCCAGCAATTTGTAAGTATCGGGCCTGATGGTGATGAAAAAGTGGAATTTATTCCTGGGACAGTTAACAATGCTGGAATGCTTTCGGCCAAAGGGACAAAAATAGTTTGGAACCAGCTTGAATTCAATCCTAGATGGCAGAGGAAAAGTTATTCAGTGATAAAAATATATGATACCCAAACCCAGTTAGGGCAAACCATAACCACAAAGGGCAAGTATTCTGCAGCAGACATTTCCCATGACCTTTCC
>CBDVAV010000422.1:0-4830 GCA_965372055.1 uncultured bacterium
GAATCATGTTTAAATTGTGTAAATTTATCAGTTTCATCATCGAATACATTTAGCCCACCACCCTCGGTTCCAATCAAAAGATAAGTCTTGGAATTTTCTTTCAAACTGCTTATACAAAGTATTTTATTGTCACTTAAACTATTCGGGTTTCCTCTTTCTTTTTTATATACTACACATTTTTCGTTTTCAGGGTTAAATCTAATTAACCCACCTCCATTTGTCCCAATCCACAAGTTTCCATTTTTATCCATTAATAAAGATCGAATGGAATTGTGACTTATGGTTACGGGATGATCTTCTGAGAACAAATAATGCTTTATCGACTGATCTTGAAAGTTAAAATAATTCAATCCCCCACGTTGGGTCCCTACCCATAAATTGCCACTTTTTTCTTCAAGAAAGCTCCTGACAAAATCGTCACTCAATGAATTGGGATCATCTGCTGAATGCTTATATAATCCAAAGTGGATATTTTGAGGATCGTAAAAATTAATTCCGCCACCATGAGTCCCAATCCATAAATTGCCAAGATTGTCCTCCATTAGACTTGTGACCCAATTGCCACTCAAGGAGGTTATGTCGGAATCTGATGTTACATAATTGTAAAATGTCCGGGTATGGTAATCAAAGAGGTTCAATCCCCTGAGCCAGCTTCCAACCCATAATGTTCCATTGCTGTCTTCCATAATACTTGCGATGCTACCGTTAATTAAATAAGATTGGCTATGATCATAAGCTTTTTTATCGCGGTCGAATGTCCTTAGGCCACTTTCAGTTCCAATCCATAAATTACCTTTGCTGTCTTCTGAAATTACCTTGATATAGTTTTGACTAGATGAAACAGACCCATTTTCAGAATATAGAAAGCTGCTAAAGTCCTGGTTTTCATAATTGAAAAGATTAAGTCCATCTAACTGGGTACCTACCCATAATCTTCCCTCCGAATCCTCGAACAAGGATCTGATTTTATCCCCACTGATGGAATTGGGTTTATTATCCTGATGTTTAAAGTGTTTAAATTTCCTGCTTGAATAATCAAAAAGGTCCAGGCCATTATCAGTACCGATCCACAGGTCACCATTTTGGTTTTCCAACATGGCCCAAATCACATCGTGGCCTAATGATTCTGAATAATTATCATCATGCCGAAAGTGTTTAAATGACTCTGTTTTAGGATCATAAAGATTAAGCCCTCCCCCATTAGTCCCAATCCATAAATTGCCGTTACTGTCTTCTATAAGTGTCCAAATAAAATTGTCACTTAAACTGGTACTATCCTGGGGATCATTTCTAAATACTTTGAAAGTATAACCGTCAAAGCGGTTCAGGCCATCCTGAGTGCCAATCCATATAAACCCTTTACTATCCTGTAATATTGATTCACAACTAACTTGAGAAAGGCCATGCTCAATAGAATAATGTCTGAACCTTAAGTCTGGTTGTGCCTTTAAAGAGAATGAAAGTATTAAGGTCAGCAGGAAGTGGAAAGATAAGCAATATAGGTATGGCTTCTTCAAAATAATTTACTGGCAAATTTCAGAGGGTAGACAGCCCATCACCATTCTTTGATTGTGAGTAGTTGAAATTTAGGTACACAAGATATAACAGTTCAAATTACCACTACATTGAAATTTCTTCTAAAACCTTCCCATGTACTTCCTGAACCTTTTTGATATTTTTTTCTTGTTGCATATAGCGGGTTTCTCTTGATAAATGATTTCTTAAATAGGCAGAGGATGGAATGGAAATGTTTTCTAATTAGAGAGAATAAAATCCCTGCTAATCACAATCACCCTTTGATTTTCCTTAAAACTGATTTGTTTGCAGTTTTTTATATTTTGAGCAATATAGATTCCATCTTGTTTTTTCAAAAACTTAAAATACTTGGTTTCACTGCCATCAAAATCAAGGGTAAAAAATTCATTGCTTTTTAAATTTGAAAGGCATATGAAGTTTAGTTCATGGGCCATAGGACTAGGGTTTCGATAAGAGTTAATCAGATTAGTAACTATTAGTGATATTTTACCCGATGGGGTCACCCACGAAACCTGGATTTATTTTTAAGTTCGAAGTAGGAAGTTATGCCACTTCTAAAATCATTTTAATGACTATACGATATAAATAGATGAGGATACTTAAATCTCCCTAATAGACAGGATATATTTTGTTGATAACTAATCTAGAATGCGGGCTTTACCTACATTGTTCGTGTCGGTTCCAAACCAGATTTCCCGGGTAGGAGGATGAAAATACATGTGCCTGATAGATCCCCCACCACTTGGGATTTCTGTTATGCTAACAAATTTTTCACTTTTTGTATCAAACCCTACCAACCTGTTGGGTTTGATACCGGTTTCAGCAATCCAAATACGCCCATGGTCATCAAGTGCAGTTCCATAAGGTCTTGCAGATTTACCGGAAGGCAATTCCCATTCTTTATATTTTCGGGTTTCAGGAGTATACCTTCCCAGGTAACCTCCCCGATAATCCACGTACCAAATGCTTCCGTCACTGGTAATTTCCAGGCGTCTTGGCCTTGCATCATTCCTGGGAAGGGGGATTTCCTCTAACTTCATGGTGGTGGGATCAACGGTTGCCAGTTTATCGGTGCCAAATAAAACAATCCATGGACGGTTATTGTTGTCAACTTTAATGCCATAAGGTCTTGAACCTAACTTTGGAACTCTTATTAAATGGATCTTTCCATTTCCTGTTTCCAGTTTACCAATAAAATTTCCTCCCTGTACGGTAAACCAAATATCACCTTCTTTATTAAAAACCAGGGTGTGCGGATCAACGGCTGCAGCATCCGGCATGGGATATTTCTCAATATCTCCATTATCAGGGTCAAGTTTACCGATATGAGAGTTTACATTTCCTGCATACCATATAAATCCCTCTTTGTCAATAATCAGGTTATGTGGATAGGTATTTTCAGACATCTCAAATCTTTTAAATTCACCTGACTCTGGTTCTAAATAGGCGATATAATTGCCTGTCTGTCCACAAAACCAGACCCTGCCTTTTTGATCTACAAAAGGATCACGAGGCCTGGTTTTTTCCCATGGAACCTCCCATTCTTTTACTTCAAGTTTGCTTTCTGTTTGAGCGGTGCTTTTGGGTATTTCAATTAGCACCATTGTACAAATCAGGATCGGGGCTATTGTTGTTATTGGTTTCATAGGTAGAGTTAGTTGCTTTTCCAAATACAAGATACAATTTAAAATAGAATGGAAGATAGAATTTTGACGGATGGTAATGGCAAATTTTATTGCCCATTCTTGACCACAACTGTTCAGTACATTTATTAATATGATTTTAATTATTCAATACCATCAAATAATCCAGGAGACCGTCTGTGCATAGTACCCTGCTCATATGCATAAGCAAATTTGATTATTTCGGGCTCTCCAAACAGCTTACCAATGAATGTCATTCCAGTGGGCAAATTATCATAGGTAAACCCAATGGGGACTGTAATTGCCGGTAATCCTGTGTGTGGAGACAGGTATTGGCTATTGTCCCCTGCCGGGCTTTCCATATCCCCTACTTTTCTTGGAGGATTGCTCCAGGTTGGGTAAATAATAGCATCAACACCATAATCAGCCATGGCTTTAAGCACAGCCTCCCGAAAGGCAATGTTTCGAGGATCTGTGAAAAGATCAAGGCAAGGCGGATTCCTTTCCTCTGGTAATGATGTTGATAATAATGCACGCTGAAGCCGCCTTTCGATGTATTCAGAGTATTTTCCAGAGTTAACAATCTCTTCTATATTTTTATACGGCGCATCCTCCCCTAATGAGGCCAAATAATTATTGACGTCATACTGAAATAAATCGCACCATATACCTTCAATAAGCTTGTCATAATTGGGGATATCAAATGTATCCACTATTTCAGCACCTAATGATTTGAGGTCTTCGATTGCTTGTTCCATAACGGATTTTACCTGGGAATCCGTAGTCTCAGTATCCATATATCTTCTCAAAACACCAAGTTTCGCCCCGTATAGCCCGCTTCTATCTAGAAACTGGGTATAATTCTCAGGAATCTTACCTTCTGATCTTTGTGTAATAGGATCTGCAGGATCGTATCCAACGATCACCTCAAAAACCCTCACGGCATCTTCAACTGTCCTGGCCATTGGCCCACCTATATCATTTCGTAAATACAAAGGGATAATGCCATCCCTGCTGGTCAAGCCCATGGTAGACCTGATTCCAACCAAACAATTATGAGATGAAGGTCCCCTGATTGAATTTCCGGTATCAGTTCCAAGGCCAACAACACCAAGATTGGCAGCTACTGATGCCGCAGTGCCGCCACTGGAACCAGCTGGTACACGTTCCAAATCATAAGGATTCCGGGTAATGCCTAAAATGGAGCTTTCCGATACGTAAGGGCTAAATGCCCATTCTGCCATATTGGATTTTGCCAATATTATGGCCCCGGCTTCCCTGAGTTTCCTGACTTGATAGGCATCATCAGGAGGAATTGAACCCTTAAGGGCTAATGATCCTGCTGTAGTTTGCAGATCATAAGTATCATAATTGTCCTTTACTATCACCGGTATTCCATGCAATGTCCGTAGTTTTCCGGTTACTTTAAATTCATGATCTAGTTGCCGGGCTTCTTCGGTTGCTTTCGGATTCACAATAATTATCGAGTTTAGCCCAGTTGACTTGTCTAAAGCAGCAATTCTTTCCAGATAAGTTTGAGTCAATTCCTCACTGGTGAGAGTTCCATCAAGAAATGCCTGATGAATTTTTGCAATTGTTGTCTCCTTTATTTCAAATTCAAAACCGACTTCGGAACTCTTCTGGCAGTTGG
>CBDVAV010000423.1:0-4829 GCA_965372055.1 uncultured bacterium
AGTGTTCCTCTGGCATGTTCTTGGCAGAGTTTACTACCATATTCTTCATGTTATTCCAAGCCCAGACCATTCTCTCTGTATCGAGCGATTGAGATTGTGCACCTGAAACGATGATAATAGTAATGACTAATGTTAATAATGTTTTCCAAATTGATTTTTTCATGGTTTTTATTTTATGGTATAATAGCTTGAGTAACAGCACATTCTATAGCATCAACTAAATTGTGGTATGAAATGCAAAAAATGTAACAAATGGCAATTGGATTGGGTTATTAAACTTTTAAAGTTTGGTAAATCTGAGGAATATCATTTCAAGTAAAAACAATTGCACATTAGACTATCTGTGTACATTCGGAATCAAGTTAAGAAATCTAATCCTGATCTGGTGACGGGCCAGCTTCAATGCTCTTCAAATCATCGCCATATATGATTACCCCACTGGCTTTCTGGTAAAATCTGGTATTTCACTTAGTATGTTGTGCTTTCTTGCTAAATATCCAGACTTAGCTTTAGATGACCGCCTAGTCCTTCCCTTATTATTCTCATTAATGTTGAAAGCCTGATATCACTTGCATTGTTCTCAATTCTCGAAATGTAATTTTTAGTTGTTCCAACTCTGAGGGCAAGTTCCTCTTGTGTTAAGTTCTTCCTTTTACGTGCTTCCTTTATCAAAACTCCAATTTTGAATGCTTCAAATTCTTCCTCATATTTCTCGCGTGATAGAGTTCCCAGACTACCGTATTTTTTGTCTATGTGATCGTCCCACGACACCAATTTATTTTCTTTGTTTCTCATAGTATTGTTGTTTTAATCGTTTTGCTTTTTCAATTTGACTCTTTGGGGTTTTGTTCTTTTTTTTCTGAAATCCGTTCAACAAAATCACCAAATTACCTTTGTCAAAGAAGCAAAATATCCTAAAAATATTACTTCCTACTTTGACTCTGATTTCAAATAAACCATCGGTCCCTTCCAGATGCTTGAAGAATCTTTCTGGAATCACTTTTAAGGTTCTGACAAGATCAATTATCCAGTCAATTTTATCTTGAACTTGCTTCGTTTGAGAGTTGTAGAAGGCCCAAAAATCAGGGCCGTAAACATATACATTCCTCTCAAATGCCTTTCTTTCATGCATAAAGTTACCTATTTGGACAACGTAAAACAAATTGCAATCATTATCACAAGTAGAATTTTTAAAACATGGATTCAACCATTTAACCTAATTTCATCGGGATTTCATTTGGACATATTTTGGATTAAGAAAACTAATCCTGATCAGGGGGTGGGCTGGTTTTGGGACTTTCAAGATCATCGCCATATATGATTACCCCACTGGCTTCAAATACAAATTGCTCTTTGGGTTCCGTTATGGCATTGATTTCTTCTTTGGATTTGCCGGCATCTTTGGCATAATGTTTCAGCATTTCAACATCTACTAGTTTCTTATACAATGCACCTTCTATTACTGCATCATTGCCGCTTGAATTTTTAGGAACGAAAAACCCATAATCTTTGAAAGTAACCCTTAATTCTTCTTCACCAACATTCATGGTCATCCAACACCCTTTCATCTGGCAAACACTGGTGATCTCTCCAGATAGTTTAACATTAATGCTGTCTTTGTCGAAATTATCAGCAATAAATTGGTCTGCATCAATTGCATTTACCCTATCAATTTCTTCCCCGAAAAAATTGCTTTTTAGTGTGGTGACAGCTTCTTCAATTTGGGTCTCATTATCCTGGGTATTCTTCTTCTCTTCACATGAAACAAATACCAGAAAGGCTACTATTAGGGCAGGTGATTTTTTTAATGGATTTATCATTGATCTATGTTTTGGTTAGGAAATATAAAGTTACAATTTTAAGGTGACTGCACTATCATTAAAAAGAATCTTATCCCAATAAATGGAAAGTATGTAACAATTATATTATGGAGATTTGAAGAATACATTTCTACTATATTCCTTTTGTCAATTGATAATCCCTGACCAGTAGATTAGCTGATAAATTTAACCTGGTTGCCAAATTTCTAATCATCTCCACAGTCAGTTTTCTTTTTCTATTTAAAATCTCTGATACCCGGCTTTTCCCACCAATTTCGTTTATCAAGTCCTTTTGCTTTAATTCCAGTTCCTCCATTCTGATTTTAATTGCTTCAATTGGATCTGGAGCCTCGATCGGATAATGTTTTTGTTCATATTCATTGATTAGCAGTCCAAATAGATCTGCTTCATCACTCTCAGGTGTTCCAATTGGTGCATCAAAAATTGCCTCCAGCCTCTTTAATACTTCCTGGTAATCTGTTTCTGTTTTAATAAGTTTAACATCATTCATAGTCTTAAAATTAAATTGTATTTGAATTGATTTGATCATATTCAGCATGAGTTCCAATGAATCGGATAAAAATCCATTGTTTTTTAAAGTTGAACTTAGCTACCAACCTGTATGAATTTCCTTTTATGTTAAAAACCATTCTGCTGTTTTTTAAAATACTTGAATTAGCATAAGTGCTTTTCACATCATTTGGGTTTCTCCAGTCAGAATTTATTGCAGTTTCATACCATGTCTTAAGATATTGTTCCGAATCAGCATGTTTCTTCCAATATCTTCTGAGTGTACTCTTTGCAAATATTCTTTCCATCCATGGTTTGAATTCCACAACCAAAGTTAAGAAAAAGTTCTCATATTGGGAACTATTTGATTGTGTATTTATGTATGGAGACTAAGATAATTTTGAGGAATCCTGGAAATATTCTGATATCAAAATTAACAGCTCTGTATTTTAAACAATAATTAAAACGAGAGATTAGTTTGACTGAATAGATATATTGCCCCTACTTAGAAAAATAGGCTTTCATTGGCTGGAAATAGTGTTCCTCCCATCCTTTTTTATAATGGTCTCCGCTTTCAGGAACATTACTATGAATTAAAGTCAATTCGGTTTCCCCGTCAACCTCATTAAGTAATACTTCTATTTGAGAGTCTGCTTCCCCGGCTTCAAACTGAGAAGTTCTCCATGATTGTACGATTCTACTGTTTGGCTTCAACGAAATGTTCTGTCCCTCAATATAACCATCCCAAGCGGTAAAACCATCTCCAACTTTATCAGAAACAATAGCTTCCCCTCCGGTCATTTTCGTATGTCCTTCACTATTTAGCCAAGCCTTGTAAATTTCTTCGGCCGTGGCCTTGATTTTTGTCTTTAATGTAAACTCCATAAGTTATCAATCTAATTAAATTATTATCCTAATTTGGCATGGTTTATTCTATTTCTGAATCGTTCCTTTATCGATTCAACACTGCTTATTAATTCATCAAAATCCTTCGAGTCACCATATATCATATTTTCCTGCATTGCGATATAGTCCGCTCTCCATTTATCAATAATACTCTTTGGAGGCACGAAATCAATTTTGTCAGGCAGATGATTTGAATAGTCAATTCCTCTCACTTGATTAAACATTTTTCGGTGTGCGACAATGGATTTGTACAGTTCAAAGTCATTCAATGCATCTTCGCCATGTTTCGTATCCATTAACTTATCAAGGTCGTAAAGATGTCGGCTTAATCTCTCTACTCGAATATGCTCAATTGGTTTTTGAAATTCTTCGTGTAGAAGAAATACCTTTTCGAGAAATGTTCTTTTTGGCAGTACTGTTGGAATTGATATAGGTTTGTCTGCAAAGCCCTTGTCTGAAAATTGAAATCCAACCATTGATTGAATCTCCTTTACTTCATTTGGATCCATCAGTGATCGTGCCCCAACTTCAATGAGTATTCTCGGCTGCAAGTAAGGGGAGTCATCCGTAAACGACTTATAATTCATTTCAACTACCAATGGGTCCGTGTCTGAATCCTTGAAATCCTGAACACTTAGGGTTACATCAGGTATTTTGAGTTCATCAATTTTCGCAGCTATCGCATTAACAAAGTCATTGCTGATAAATGAGCAGGATGCCTTTCTCAACTTCTTGACTTGTGATTTGTTTAGTTCTTCTTCAAATCCCAGAAATTTTCTGTCAATGGCAAGGTCGATGTCTTCCGAAAAACGTTCTATGAGATTCCAAGATTTGCTGAGTGATGTGCCACCTTTGAAAACAAGATGTTCAGCAAACCTGGTTGCGAAAACCACGCTCAATGCCAAAGTTACCCACCAATCTTTTTCAATTGCTCCAGCTGGTAATCCTTCTAATGCACTAACTTGATTGAAGGTTGCCCTTCGTCTTTCTTCCGATAAATCAAACCAATTTATCATTCTAATACTATTTCAGCATGATGATTCTAACCCAAACTGGAGCCAATAATGCGTCATGTTTTACCAATTCCTTTTTCTCTTTTTTCAGCAAATCATCTATTTTTTTTATTTGTTCAGATGATACATTATCTTTTCCTATTTCACGCAGGGCTTGAATTACTAAACCGCTTATTTCTCCTTTTACAGACAAGTTTTTTGGAGTAGTTTTTTTAAACTTGATGTTGCGCTTACCCACTTGAATACTTCGGGGGGACCCATCAGTCATGTAAACCACTTTCATAGGGACTTGCGTAGATAGTCCCAATTTGTTGAGCGCTTGTACACCTGTAGGAATAATTCGAGCTTTGTCTCGTCTTGCAATAACTCTTGCTATTTCGTCTAAAGAAGGGTAGAGCATTCCTAATATTTTATCTCGCTTCGGGTAGAGATAAATTCCATGTGCTAATCTTACTAAAATGCCTTTTTGTTCTAGCCGTAAAAGTGTTTTCTTAACTGATTCTACATTTGATATTGCATTAAAATCAGATGGAAAGAATATTTTACCACTTTTTTTAGTAGTGATGAGTTCCTCTATTTG